>NZ_DJDM01000057.1:0-2997 GCF_002431085.1 Empedobacter sp. UBA5924 | reverse complement strand
AATTCAACTCTAAATTATTGGAATAAAAAAGTTGAGGTGTTTGAACGAAGTGAGTTATCAACTTTATGGAAATAATTTATTTAGTTGAACCATTGAGAGACTACTGTCGGCATCTTTTTTTGTTTCGTTTTTTTGGATGCTCAAAAAAATGAAAGTAAAGAAAATATTTAAAATAAAGAAAAAACAAAAAAAACCTTTCCCCAAAAACAAAGTTGGCGCGATGTACTGGAAAAGGAGTGGCTTTTAAAACGAATGTTGAATTTAAAAACAATGTAAAAACGTAGAACGTAATACGTATCACGTAAAACATAAATAAAACCACCTTTATTATGCTAGAAAAAGAATTTGAATTATTAAAAAAAGGTAATTCTGCTGCCTTCGAACGTATTTATGTCAGGTACAATAAACGAATCTTTTGGTTTGGTAAACAAATAATTGAGGATGAGTTTGTAGTAGAATGTTTGGTACAAGATGCTTTTCTGAAATTATGGGAATATCGTGAGAAGATTGAGTCCCTTGATCATATCTTTTTCTTTTTGAGGCTTGTAATGAAGTACAGTTGCTATTTACATTATCGTAAACCGAAGAATAAGTTTTTTGCAACAGTAAACTCGCTAGAGAGTTATGAGAATTATCAAAGTTATTTGGCTGGATATGATCCCGCTGATGTAATAGAAAACCTGAATGAACAAGAAACACAACAGCACTATTTTGATGAAATTATAAAAGTATTACCTCTATTAAGTACTGAAAGAAAACATTTGATAGAACTTTGTTTAAAACATGGATTTAAATATAAAGCGATTGCTAAAGCAATGGGAAGAGGAATAACAGAAACCAGTAACGAAATTAAACATGCTATAGCGGATCTTAAGAAGATTTTAAGTCATCATGATAAGTTAATTATTAAAACCAAAACAGTCTCTACTGAAGAGAAACAAGATAAAATATCCGAAACACAATCGTTGATATTAAAACTTCGATGTAAGCATAAACAATCTTTTGCCAATATCGCTGAAGAATTAGAACTGTCTCAAAAAGAAGTACACAACGAATTTATAGTCGCCTATAAATTCACTCAACAAAACAAAGTTCAATCACTAAACTATTGATGATGGAAAAATCTACTTTAATACTCACTCGAAAAATACAATTAATTATCGATTTACCAACTCAAGAAGAACGTAAAGAAGTTTTGGATACGCTTTATAAATGGCAAAATAGATGTTTTAAAGCCGCTAATTTGATTGTTTCTCATTTGTATGTACAAGAAATGATGAAAGATTTTTTTTACCTCTCTGAAGGAGTTAAATATAAATTAATGGACGAGAAGAAAGATGCAGAGGGTATACTAGAGTGCTCTAGAATGAATACCATTTATCGTGTACTTTCAAATCGTTTTAAAGGAGAAGTTCCAATGAATATTTTATCTTGTTTGAATAATATGTTGTATCAATCTTTTAAAAAAGATTGTGTCAAATATTGGAAAGGTGAAATCTCATTAAAAAATTTTAAACGAGCTATGGCATTTCCTTTTAATAGCAGTAAAATAACTAAATTATGTTATAATGAAGAGAAGAAAAATTTTTGTTTTATCTTATTTAAAATACCATTCAAAACTTATTTAGGAAAAGATTTTACAGGTAATAAAAAACTACTGGAACAAGTGATAAGTGGAGAAATAAAACTTTGCACTTCACAAATAAAGTTAGAAAAAAGTAAAATATTTTGGTTAGTAGCCGTTGAAGTTGAAAAAGAAAACCATCAATTACAATCCGAAATTATTGCAGAAGCTTCCTTGTCGTTGGAATATCCATTGGTTGTAAAAGTAGGTAAATCTCGGCTTACTATTGGTACTAAAGAAGAGTTTCTTTACCGAAGGTTAGCGATACAAGCATCCCGTCAACGAACGCAAGCAGGAGTAGCCTATGCGAAATCGGGAAAAGGAAGAACGAGAAAACTAAAAGCCCTAGATAAAATGAGTCAAGTAGAAAAAAATTATGTGCATCATAGACTACATGTCTATAGTAAAATGTTAATTGATTTTTGTATCAAATATAAAGCAGGAACACTTATTTTATTGGATCAAGAAGAAAAAATCGAGCTAGCTAAAGAAGAAGAATTTGTACTGAGGAATTGGAGTTATTATGAACTGATGACTAAAATAAAATACAAAGCAGAGAAAGCAGGAATTGAGCTTATTATAGCATAAATTATAATTTTTGAGGGTGATTGTACACCCATAAGGTGAGGTTGATTACGAACACTCACTAAATGTAAACAACATATACTAAGAGTGTTTGAGTGTATACTTGAATAGATAAAGGCAACATAGTGGCAGTAGAATGTATATAAAAGATTTTTGTAGTTCAGGTGTTGTGATGCTAGTTTAGTTGTTTTTTATACAAAAAGTCATGGTTAAAATATTTTATACAAATGTTTTGATTTTTACTACAACAAATGATTAAACGGTGATGGTTTGCTGATTTAAGCAAAGCAACAGCAGATACTTTGTGGTTAAGGACTCGCGAAAATTACCGCGAAGCGGGAATCATTAATTAAAAAAACATTATAACTTATTATAGCATACATTAAAAACAAGAAACATTGATTTGATTTTTGTAGATTTGAGAAGCAAGCATCTCCTCTACTTCATTTATCAACCAAATAAATAGTACATACCATAAATATTCTGTAAAAGACTTAGCTGAGTTAGGAGGCTTTTCCTCTGTACGTCACTTTTCTGATGTTTTTTTTTCAAGTGACTTCGTTACGTCCTTATGAATATATAGAACAATTGAAATTCAATTTGAACAAAGACGATTAAAAAGAAAAGATGGAAAAATTATAATAGAAGTTTTAATAATCAAAACTCCCTTGTATAGTAAATTTAGGATTAAGATCAATTGGTGTATAACTATAACAGGATTTATTTAAAAACATGTATTGTAATCTTCCCTAAAAACCGGACGGTTTAAAAATATAGTTTATTAACTT
>NZ_DJDM01000056.1:0-36654 GCF_002431085.1 Empedobacter sp. UBA5924 | reverse complement strand
CGAAGTCATGAAGTACGACATTGGCAGGCTTAGAATGACATCAATCAAATTGTTTTTAAATAAAAAACCAAATCGTCAAGCTGATTTGATTTCAGCTTCTTATTATCGTCAGTCAGAGTGGCGTTTGCAAAACGTTGTATCGAAGACTTAGACGATAAATAACGAATGACAAAACCCGTTGTTAAAAGTGAATTTGAATATTAAAAAAGAATGATAAAAATCCGACGATTTAGGATCGAAATGCAATTCAATTCTAAATTATTGGAATAAAAAAAGTTGAGGTGTCTGAACGAAGTGAGTTATCAACTTTATGGAAATAATTTATTTAGTTGAATCATTGAGAGACTACTGTCGGCATCTTTTTTGTTTCGTTTTTGTGTCAAGACTTCCCCGAAGGGTATATGAATTCATTTAAAAACAATTAGTAACTCATGAATAAAAATGAAAAGAAGAGATTCNNTCGTCAGTCAGAGTGGCGTTTGCAAAACGTTGTATCGAAGACTTAGACGATAAATAACGAATTATAAAAACCCAACGATTTAGAATCGAAATGACAACGAATTTGAATTAGAAAAGAGGATGAAGAAACCGGCATTAATACTCTCACGTTAAGAAAATGTTTGAATAACGTTAAAAAGGTTTTAGCCCGTAGCGTTTTTAAAATCTTTAGTGAAATGAGAATATTTTTAGTAGAGAGGTTTACAGCCAAGTCTTGCTTGTGACGAGTCTGCCGAAGTATTGATAAGTTAGAATTATACATATAAAATTACATTGTTTTTTAATAAGCTCGGATATTATTTTTAATATATAGTATAATAATATTCTTTATTTGTTTTAAAATAGTATATTTGTAAACTAAATATTGTATATGAATTTCCAATTAATCAAAGATGTAGTTGATTTAATAGAAGAGTTTGAAAAAGAAAATACGTGTAATGCTAATGCTTCTATTGATGATTTTAAAAAGTGGATTATTTTAAATAATCATCTAGAAAGTTCTTGTGATGTTCCTCATTGGATCGGAAAAGAGAAAATGAGATCGCCTGAAAGTGTTATAAGTACATTACTTGTTCATATGAATAGGTATGCGAAAAGTTATTCAAAATCTGCTATTATAGGATCGGATTTTTCATCTCAAGAAGATTTTATTTACTTAATCAATTTAAAGGCATTTGGGGAGATGACAAAAATGGATTTGATAAAGAAAAATGTGCATGAAAAACCAGTAGGGATGCAAATTATAAATCGATTAATTGCTAAAGGTTGGGTAGATCAAGCTTCATCTGAGCTGGATAAAAGAAGTAAAGTTATTCAAGTTAGTTCAGTAGGTTTAGAAGTTCTTGAAGAACAAATGGATAAAATTAGGCTTGCGACACAAATTGTAGCAGGTAATTTAACTTATGTTGAAAAAATGGAATTAATAAATCTACTTCATAAACTCGAAGAATTTCATCAAGCAATCTATGAAAAGAATTTTGAAACAGAATCTCTATTAAAAGAGGCTTACAAACATATTAATTAAATACAACTAGTATGAAAAAGAGTATATTTTTCTTTCTACTTATCTGTTGTTCGTTGTTTTGTTTTTCGCAAACGAAAACGTATCAATTGTCCAGCCATATTTTAGATAACTCTACAGGAGAACCTGCACCATCTGTTTCAGTTACATTAGAGAAAATGAATGTGGACAATTCGTGGACTAAGGTAAGTACACAAATAACAGATAAAGATGGTAGAATAGGGAATTTTTTACCTTATGGTCAGAATAATGACGGTGTTTATAAACTCGTATTTCATATTCAATCTTATTTTGATAGTAAAAAATTGCAAACATTTTATCCTTTTATCGAGATTGTTTTTCGTATTAAAGGGAATAAGCATTTTCATGTACCATTGACTGTATCTCCTTATGGTTATTCTACATATAAAGGAAGTTAAAAACGAGATATGAAAAAAAGAATAGCCATTATTGGATCTGGATTTTCTGGTTTATCAGCTGCTGCTTATACAGCAAAAGAAGGACATGAAGTACATGTATTTGAGAAACATAATCAGCCAGGCGGAAGAGCAAGACAATTAAAAACAGAAGAAGGTTATGTATTTGATATGGGACCTAGTTGGTATTGGATGCCAGATGTTATACAAGATTTCTTTGAGGATTTTGGTTATGCCACTTCTTCTTTTTTTGAATTGATATCGTTAAATCCTCAATTTGAGATGATTTTTTCTAACGAAAAATTAGATGTACCTGAAAATTTTGAAGCACTAAAAGAAACCTTCGAAAAAATAGAGAAAGGAGCTAGTTTTCAATTAGAAAACTTTATGAAATCTGCCAAATTTAAATATGAAGTAGGAATGAAGGATTTTGTACATAAACCTTGTACTAATTGGACTGAATTTGTATCTATTAAAATTGCTAAAAATGCTTTGAAATTGGATTTACTTTCTAATTTCAGAGCATATGTTGCACGATATTTTAAAGATAAGAAATTGAGAGCTTTGATGGAGTTCCCAGTTATATTTTTGGGCGCATCTCCTGAAAAGATTCCTGCATTGTATAGTTTGATGAATTATGGCGGTTATGTATTAGGTACTTATTATCCTAAAGGAGGTTTTTATCAGCTGGTATTAGCAATGAAAAAAGTAGCAGAAGAACAAGGGGCGCACTTTCATTTTAATTGTAATGTTGATAAAATAAATGTAAAAGATAAAAGTGTAAGTTCACTTGTAATAAATGGTGAAATCTATGAATTTGATGAAGTGATTGCTTCTTCTGATTATCATCATACAGAAACACTTTTGAACGCAGAATATAGAAATTATACGGCTGACTATTGGGAAGAAAGAACATTTGCTCCATCTTGTCTGATTTTTTATCTTGGTTTTAATGAAACTATTCCGCATTTAAAACATCATACACTATTCTTTGAGCATGAATTAGATCTACATATAGATAGCATATACGAAAAGAAAAGATGGCCTGAAAAACCTTTGTTTTATGCTTGTTGTCCATCAAAAACTGATCATTCTGTTGCACCAGAAGGGAAAGAAAATTTGTTTTTGCTAATGCCGATTGCAACAGGAATAGATGACAATGAATTTGTGCGTCAGAAGTATTTAATGGAAATGCTTTCACGATTAGAAAAGCATACAGGTGTTGTAGATTTGCAATCTAAAATTGACTTTAAAAGAAGTTATTGTGTCAAAGATTTTGTGTCAGATTATAATGCTTATGGTGGTAATGCTTATGGATTGGCTAATACACTTAATCAAACAGCAGTATTAAAACCTAAAATAAGAAATAAAAAGCTAAAAAATTTATTTTATACCGGTCAGTTAACTGTTCCTGGACCAGGAGTTCCTCCCTCTATTATATCCGGTAAAATAGTGGCCAATGAGATCAACAAAATAAAAAAGTAATTCTATATGAAACAATTATTTGATGAGCTTTCTTATTCGGTGAGTAAGATGACAACTCAAAAATATAGCACAAGTTTTTCTTTGGGTATTCTCGCTTTAAAACCTTCTATTCGATCAGCTATTTATGCGATTTATGGTTATGTAAGGTTGGCAGATGAAATCGTAGATAGTTTTCATGGATATAACAAAGAGAAGCTTTTAAAAAGATTGAGAAAAGAAACTTTATATGCATTAAATGAGAGGATATCGCTTAACCCCATCTTACAATCATTTCAAGAAACTGTAAATTATTATAAGATTGATAAAGAACTTATCGATCAATTTTTGAGTAGTATGGAAATGGACTTGCAACAAATAGAATATGACTCGGACTTATACAAAACCTATATTTTAGGTTCTGCTGAGGTAGTAGGACTCATGTGTTTACAGGTTTTTACAGATGGTAATAAAGATAAGTATGCAGAATTAAAACCTTATGCGATGAAATTGGGCTCTGCTTTTCAGAAAATTAATTTTCTTCGAGATTTGAAAGAGGATTATCATATTTTGGGAAGAACTTATTTTCCGAATGTGGATATAAGTGGTTTTGATAATAAGATAAAATACGCAATAGAAAAAGAAATAGAAGAAGAATTTGATGAAGCGTTGATTGGGATTAAAAAACTTCCAGCTTCTTCAATTTTTGGTGTTTATCTTGCTTACAAATATTATCTTTCTTTGTTTAAGAAGATCAAAAAAAAATCATCCAAAGAAATTTTAAATGGAAGAATTAGAATAGCTAATTCTGAAAAAGCTTTTGTTGCGTTTAAAAGTTACATAAGATATAAAGCTGCTTGGTTATGATTAAAATGTTAGGGTTTCTCATTGTGGGATTTTTAGGTTTTATAAATGACACTGAGGTAGTTCTTGAAGAGGTAAGGGCTAATTATTCTAAGTTATCTAATGACAAAGAATTATGTGTAAATGTAATAGCTGAATTAGACCGTATAAAAAATAAATCCGCTATTTATTTGGGTTATCTAGGAGCTGTACAAACGATCAATGCTAAACATGTGTCTCATCCATTAAATAAGCTTAAAACTTTTAATAAAGGTAAAAAGAATATAGAGGAGGCTATACGTATAGAACCTGAAAATTTAGAATTGAGGTTTATTAGATTATCAGTACAAAAAAACGCACCCTCATTTTTGAACTACTATTCAAAGGTTGAAGAAGATACGCAAATCTTATCGGAAAATAGGCATAAAATATCGTCTATAAATTTGCGTAGAAATATTGAAAAAATTTTAAACGAATAAGTGATGAAGTACCGTTTGTATAGAGAACAACAGCTGTATTGTGATATTGATACAGCTTGGCGATTTTTTTCTTCTCCAATGAATCTTTCGGAAATTACACCAAAAGATATGGTTTTTACAGTTTTGTCAGAAGATCAGGATCAGCCAATTTTTGAAGGTATGCTCATCGATTATAGTGTGTCACCACTATTGGGTATTCCTTTGAAATGGCAGACAAAGATTATTCAAGTAGATCCGCAGCAAAGCTTTACAGATTTTCAACAAAAAGGACCATATAAATATTGGAAACATTTTCATGAATTTATTCCCAATGAAAAGGGGATTTTAATGAAAGATACAGTAGAATATGAGCTTCCTTTTGGAGTTTTGGGAAATGTTGTTCATTCTCTTTTGGTGAAAAAAAAATTGAATAGAATATTTGATTATCGTCATCAAGTATTAAAGCAATTATTTAATACTTAGGTGTATGAATTTATTTTTAGTATTGCTAGTATTTGTACTTATGGAGCCTGTTACATGGTTTATTCATAAATATGTGATGCATGGATTTTTATGGTTTCTCCACAAAGATCATCATGATCATAGCCATAAAGGATCAGTTGAAAAAAACGATTATTTTTTTGTGATATTTGCGATTCCGACTATTGCTTTGATGTATTTTGGTTCGCTCAATAGTTATAATTACTTATTTTTTGTTGGGGTAGGAATTATGCTTTATGGTATGGCGTATTTTTTTGTGCATGATGTTTTTATTCATCAACGACTGAATTATTTTAAACGAATAAAGAATCCGTATTTTCTTGCTCTTCGTAGGGCTCATAAACAACATCATAAGCATCTAAATAAAGATAATGGAGAATGTTTTGGGTTTCTATATGTTCCTTTCAAGTATTTTAAAATGTACTTTAATTCTGCGCAAAAATGATGTCCTATACTTATATTTTGATTTTATTTTTTACAATAATTATTTGTTTCATATCATCCTTTGATTCTCGTATTCTTTTTCACCGTCATTTTGGAGCTTTTTTTAAGGCAGCACTTGTTGTAGCTGTTCCATTTATTGCATGGGATATTTGGTTTACAGCTAAAGGAGTGTGGTGGTTTAATACAGATTATACACTTGGTTTTTTTATAGGAGGTCTACCTTTAGAAGAATGGTTGTTTTTTATTTGTATACCATTTTCTTGCATATTTACTTATTTCTGCTTTGATAAATTTTTTAAATTAGATAGGCTTTCCTGTTTTAATAATCTGATTGTTTTTTTTAGTGTGATTGTTTGTTCAATTGTCGCTTTACTTTATTATGATAGAATTTATACCCTATTAACAGCTGTTATAACATTGGTTGTTTTACTGTACTTACACTTTGTTCGTTGTGTAAATTGGATAGGAAAAGCTTCGTTTGTTTTCACTATTCTTATGCTTGGTTTCTTTCCTGTAAATGGTATTCTAACAGGTACAGGATTAGAGTCGCCAATTGTAAATTATAATCCTGATGATTTTTTGGGAATCAGAATGGGAACTATACCAATAGAAGATGCTGTGTATGGATATACGCAATTTCTTTTAGTTCTCTATTTTTTTAAAAAATTTAAATCAAAATCTCATGAAAATGAAAAATAAAATACTATTGAAAACAGCTTGTATAGGATTGTTAATATTTTCCAATTCATGTTCCTCTATTCCTAAAAAGGCAGAAGCTGTTCGAAATTTTGAAGTTGATCGATATTTAGGTACTTGGTTTGAAATCGCTCGTTTAGATTTTCGTTTCGAGAAAAACTTGGATAATGTCTCCGCTAACTACACTTTTGATAAAAAAGGAAATCTGGTAGTTTCAAATAGCGGATTTAATAAGGATAAACAAGTATGGAAGCAAGCTATAGGTAAAGCAAAATTTAGAGACGGTAAGCAAATAGGAAAGCTAAAAGTAAGCTTCTTTGGACCTTTCTATGCTGGATATAACGTAATTGCTTTGGATGAAAACTATCAATATGCATTGGTTATAGGTAAAAATCTAAATTACTTATGGATTTTATCTAGGACGAAAGATATTCCAGATAATATTAAAACAAACTTTCTTGCATTAGCTTCAGAAATTGGTTATGATATATCCAATTTGATTTGGGTAGAACATAATCGAAATGATAATCCATTTTTAAATGAAAAATAAAATTTCCATTTTTTGGTTTCGAAGAGATCTTCGTTTAGAAGATAATGTTGGGCTGTACCACGCTCTTTCATCTGGAATTCCTGTGTTACCTATTTTTATTTTTGATGAAGATATTCTACGACAACTGGATGACAAGAAAGATAGGAGGGTGGATTATATTCATCAAGCGCTTCAAAATATTAATGATCAATTAAAATCCTTTGGGACAAGTCTCCATGTATATTATGGTGATCCTTTCAAAATTTTTCAGCAACTTTCTACAGAGTTTGCTATTCATTCTATATTTTGTAATCGTGATTATGAACCTTTGACAATTAAAAGAGATACTTCGATTTACAATTATTTTAAGTTATATAACATTTCGTTTAAAGCATTTAAAGATCAGGTAATTTTTGACAAGAAAGATATTTTAAAGAAAGATAGTTCTCCTTATACAGTATATACGCCGTATGCAAAAAAATGGAAACAAATTTTGAAAACAGAAGATTATAAATGTTATAAGCCTGATTACAGTAAATTTTTGAAAACAGAATTCAAAACGATTCTTTCACTGAAAGAAATTGGTTTTTTAAAAACATCAATTTTATTCAAACAGCCAAAGCTAGATAAGGAAATTATTCAAAATTACCATAAATATAGGGATCATCCTGCTTTACAATGTACGACCCAATTAGGTATAGCTCTTAGATTTGGAACGATTAGTGTACGAAAATGTGTTGCGTTAGCGATAGAGCTAAATGAAACATGGCTAAATGAATTAATTTGGAGAGAATTTTTTATGCAAATACTCTATCATTTTCCATATGTTGTTCACCAACCTTTTAAGGCAAAGTATAATGCTATTAAGTGGAGGAATAATGAGCAGGAATTTAAGCTATGGTGCGATGGGAAAACAGGTTATCCTATTGTAGATGCAGGAATGAGAGAGCTTAATCAAACTGGTTTTATGCATAATAGAGTAAGAATGATAACAGCAAGTTTTTTATGCAAACATCTACTCATAGATTGGCGTTGGGGAGAGGCTTATTTTGCATCAAAACTAAACGATTATGATTTGTCTGCAAATAATGGTAATTGGCAATGGGTTGCTGGATCAGGATGCGATGCGGCACCTTATTTCAGAGTCTTTAATCCAACTCTTCAGACAGAAAAATTTGATAAAGAATCTCTTTACATCAAAAAGTGGGTCTCAGAATTTGAAACTGATGATTATCCTTCTCCTATAGTTCCTCATAATTTTGCTCGAAACAGAGTTTTAAGCATTTTTAACGAAGCATTCAAGGAGTAAAATGAAAGAATAATAATGATTTAAAATATTAAACGATTATAATATATTTTTCCACATTTTCTGCTTTTGAAGAATTAATATCAAAACTTCACTACAAAGTATCTACATCCATACTGAAATTTCAAGCTGGATTCAATTAATCACCTTATTGTCTTTAGTAAAAGTGAGGTTTGTAAAAACTTTCTATCAAAGATTTAGATTAAAAATAATGAATAATAAAAACACTTATGGACAAGAGTATTTTGATTGTTATAAAAACAATTATAAATATTTCCGATTTGTAAATGTTGTAATGCATTAATATACAAATTTCATTTAAATTGTAAATAGAGTTGCATGTTTATACATTTTTTTAATTATTTATTAAAAAAAAATAGTAACCATAAAAGTAAATAAATTGAGTAAAAAAGGAATATTATTAGTTAATTTAGGATCACCTAAATCTACATCCGTAAATGACGTAAAAGAATATCTTGGAGAGTTTTTAATGGATGAAAGAGTTATTGACTATAATTGGATTCTAAGAACACTTTTAGTAAAAGGAATAATTCTAAATACAAGACCATCAAAATCCGCACAAGCTTATGAGAAAATTTGGACAGATGCGGGATCTCCTTTAATAGTCATTACTGAAAAAATAAAAAATAAATTACAAAATATTGTTGATATACCTGTTGAAATAGGAATGAGATATGCTGAACCTAGTATAGAAAATGGAATTTCTAAACTAGTTGAGAAAGGAGTCAATAAGATTGTACTATTTCCATTGTATCCTCAATATGCTATGAGTACAACAGAATCTGTAGTAGAGAAATCAGAAAAAGTAAGAAAAGAAAAATTTCCATTTGTTAAAATAAATTATGTGGAACCATTTTATAATAAAGATATATATATAGATTGTCTTGTTGAAAGTATAAAAGACAAGTTTTCGAATGATTTTGATGGGCTGTTATTTTCTTACCACGGTATCCCAGAAAGACATATTTATAAAACAGATCCTACAAGGACTTGTAATTTAAGTGACTGTTGTGATAGAGAATTTAATCCAAGTCATCAATTCTGTTATCGTCATCAATGTTTTGAGACAACAAAAAAAGTTATAGAAAAATTAAATTTATCTCGCGAAAAAACAATTGTTTCATTTCAATCTAGACTAGGAAAAGATAAATGGATTGAGCCATATACAGATTCTACTTTAAAAGTTTTACCATCAAAAGGAATAAAAAAATTGGCAGTTGTTTGCCCTGCATTTGTATCTGATTGTTTGGAAACTCTAGAGGAAATAGCAATGGAAGGAAAAGAAATATTTATTGATAATGGGGGAGAAGCTTATGAGTATATTTCATGTCTAAATGATAATGATTCATGGATACATGTAATCAAAACTTTATGTGAAGAAAAAATAGATGATTTTTATTTATTATAATCTTAAACATTTAACAATTATAGATTAAATTCAAATATTCTACATAGACTTTTAATTGTTAAAAGTGATTCTATCAGTTATTAGTATGCTATTAAGCTAATAGATCTAAATTTTGCATATAAGATTCTTAAAATGTTTTTAAAAGATTAGCTATTTACAGAGAAGTGTATATAAATCAAAAATATTAATATAAGAATGGTTCTGTTATAAAGGATTTATAATAGAACCATTTTCATTTTTTACAAAACAATTGCTAAGCGCAAAGCGAAAGAAATTTATATATCAAATTGGTATATAGTTTCAAGAACAATGTTTATTATTGTTGTTCTTATAGTTTGTTATTTACTTCTGGCAAAATGGAATGGGAGAAACTATAATGCAGGGTTATTATTGTTGTATTTCATCACTTCGTAGACAATAAATATAATTATTTTAGTATTGATTTCAGTATTTCATATGGAGTTTTTCCTTTAAATGATCCATGTGATCTATTGAAATTTAGCTGGTGTTTTCCAGGGGATTGATATCAATCCCGCATCTGTTTATGATATTCATTTTTTGAATGATATAAATCTCAACTATGCGATCAGTTTATGATTAGACGCAATTATGCAACGACTTTTGAAAGGTTTAAAACCAGAATTCCAGCTAAAATTACTACACTAATAGTGATTCAGTACATTAATAAAATTACTTTAATTGAAATATTAAAAATCTAAAAACTCAAATTATTTAAAATTCACAAGGGGTTATTTAAATAGTTTATTGTTTTTATAAAGGTGCTTTTTTATCATTTTAAGAAAAAAATGGCACTCTAATTGATTTATGTCATAATAAATTTATGTATAATATAAATAAATAACAATAAAGCTATAAGTTTTGTGTTGATTTTATTTTTTCTTATTACGTTCTATTCGTCAATTCTAATTCATTAATTAATATTAGCATATGAAAAAATCAAAAAAATCAGACCTTAAATCAGAACAAATGAGTCAATTTACAATTGATAATTCGAATCAAAAATTGACGACTAATGATGGTGTGTCTATCTATGATAATAATAACACCTTAAAAGTTGGAGATAGAGGGCCTTCTCTACAACAAGACCATATCTTTTTTGATAAAATGGCTCATTTCGATCGAGAGCGTATTCCCGAACGAGTAGTTCATGCACGTGGAAGTGGTGCACATGGAATATTAGAGATTCATGAAGATATATCTGAATTTACCCATGCGAAATTTTTACAAAAGGGGATAAGTACACCTCTTTTTACTAGATTTTCAACAGTTGCAGGCTTCAAAGGTTCTACTGATTTAGCTAGAGACGTAAGAGGTTTTTCAGTTAAATTTTATACAGAAGATGGTAATTTTGACCTTGTAGGTAATAATATTCCTGTATTTTTTATACAAGATGCTATGAATTTTCCTGATTTAGTACATGCTGTTAAGCCAGAGCCAGATAAAGAAATTCCCCAAGCTGCTTCAGCGCACGATACGTTTTGGGATTTTATTTCATTAATGCCTGAATCTGCACATATGATAATGTGGGCGATGTCTGACCGAGCAATTCCTCGAAGCCTTAGAATGATGGAGGGGTTTGGTGTACATACATTTAAATTGATTAATGAGAAAGGTAAAGCAACTTTTGTTAAATTCCATTGGAAACCTAAATTAGGAGTGCATTCTGTTGCGTGGAATGAAGCTCAAAAAATATCAGGATTTAATTCTGACTTTCACCGTCTAGATCTATGGGAAGCTATTGATGAAGGAAATTTTCCGCAGTGGGATTTAGGTGTTCAGCTAATTCCTGAAGAAGATGAATTAAAATATTCTTTTGATATCTTGGATGCTACGAAATTGGTTCCAGAAGAATTAGTTCCTGTAAAAATCATTGGAACGATGACCCTTAACCGCAATCCCGACAATTTTTTTGCTGAAACTGAACAAGTGGCTTTTGACCCTGGAAGAATTATCCCAGGTATTGATTTATCTGATGATCCTTTATTGCAAGGTCGTATTTTTTCGTATATGGATACACAGAATTATAGATTAGGTGGAGCAAATTTCCATGAAATACCTATTAATAGATCATTAAACCAAAAGCATAATAATCAAAAAGATGGAACAGGGAGAATTGATATACTGAAAGGAGGTGTAAGTTATTTTCCTAACAGCAAAGCTTCTGGTTGCCCATATCATGCAATGTTAAAGGGAGAGGAAGGTTTTCAATCTCATGAACAAAAGGTAGAAGGGAAGAAAGTAAGGGCTAGATCTGATTCTTTTGCTGATCATTTCTCGCAAGCAACTTTGTTTTTTAATTCTCAATCCAAACCAGAGAAACAACATATTATAGATGCTTTTAGTTTTGAATTGAGTAAGGTTTCTGATCCAAAAATTAGAGAGAGGCAAGTTGCTATACTTTATCAAATTGATAAAACTTTAGCGCAAAAAGTAGGAGATAGTCTTGGTATTATCCCTCCAAAAAAGTTGGATGAGCTGACATTAAGTTTTGCAAGGCAAAATCATCCCAATTATCCTCTGAAGCCTAAAAAACAAGAAATAAATTCATCTGATGCACTGAGTATGAAAGTAAAAGAAGGTGAAGGGATTATTAAAACCAGAAAAGTAGCCTTTTTAGTAGATAATGGTGTTTCTAAAAAAAGTGTAGATCAATTAAAAAAAGCATTGGAAAAAGAGGGAGCTCAAGCGGTATTAATTTCATCTAAAGTTGGAGAGCTAACTTATGAAGAAGGAAGTAAAGAAAAGATTTCCCATAGTTATCTTACAGATCCATCTGTTTGTTATGATGCAGTGTTTACACCATCAGGCAAATCAATAGAATCTTTAAAATTGAATTCAGATTACTATGAATTTATCAATGATTCTTACAGACATTGTAAAATATTAGCATTTGCAAAAGGAGCAGGTTCGTTAATGGATAATTCATTTGTTAAACTTGATAGAGGAGTGATTTTAGAAGATGAAAATGAGAATTGGATTGCGGATTTTATTCAAGTAATGAAATTACATCGTATTTGGGACCGTGAAGAAGAAAGGAAGGTTCCTTCATAATAAAATGTTTAACGTGATGTAAATATAAAATTTAGACGAATGATATTACAACTTAGTCCTACAATACTTGTTGATACCCCTATTGGTAGAGGTCATACTATTTTTTAATTGATTATGGTATGCATCAAAATTCGTGTTGGGTTGTAACGATGGAAAAAAATGGCATTGTAAAACATTTTGATAGCAATGACATTATAGTTTGTACAAATTTTACTTTTCATATCAATGAGGAGAAAAATTGTTTTAATCACAATTCAGAAATAAAAAAATAAAATTATGGGAAATGCACAGTCACCGACAGAAAATTTGAGCGGAAATAAAGCCATTGAAAAGATAAAAACTATTGCTGAAACTGCCCGAACTTGCTTTTTTACCACCAATATTGGCGGTAATACTACAAGTAGACCAATGGCTCTTCAAGAAGTAGATGAGGCTGGTATCCTCTGGTTTTTGAGTGATGTTCGTTCACTGAAAAATGATGAAATTGAAGCCAATCCTAATGTAGAACTGTATTTTAAAGTTTTCAGGAAAAATCCCTATCAGTTGAATACAAGGCTCTTATGGGGATAATCAAAGAAGTCAGGTAACGATTTGGTAACGGTGCTTGTTGCTTTGTATTTCAACGTGTTTCCGTTCGCTCATTGCAAATATACATTTTTTGTCCAAACTTTACCTACAACGGAATAGAAAAAACAGTTGAGTTAGACCGTTTCTTTGTTGCTGAAATATTCCTGTGCAATTTTCGATACACCTACACTAAAATATCTTTTGCCATTGCAAGCCCCTATGATTGCTTTCTTAAAATCGTCTGTATCGCTACCAATAAGCAAATAACCGCTAACTCCGATTTTTAAAAGAGATATTACAGCTTCCTCGCTATCATCGTCACTATGGGCAATAAGATTTAAGTTTGGATATTTTGCTTTTAGTTCGTGGAGCTGTGTCAATACCTTGTTATCGAAAAAATCAAGGTCAACGATACAAACTTGGGGCAATTCTTCTAATGCTGATAATTGTGATAGCCCGCTCTCAATACTTTCCGAACGGAACAGTATATCAATTCCTGAAGCTACAAGGTTGTTGCAGATTATATCTATAATCGGGCTTTTATCATTGATAAACGCAATGCTGATTTGTTCGAGAGTGTTTGCCATAACTATTTCTATTACTTAGTTATACAAACTTACACAAATATCTCAAGGGTGTCTATTTATTGCCTATGGCAATTTAATGATTGGTTTGCGAAGTAGTCCTCTATAAATCTTTGTCCATATATTCTTCCAAAGAAGATTTCAATTGGTCTAAAAATGAGGTTCGGGAGCCGGCTCGATATTTCATTCGGTGGAAAGAATTGTGCAAGTCCCCCAAGGTAATCTGAAATAGCTTTTCCAAAACCAAACTGATTTTTCGTATTCCTATTTTACCGTACGAAAGTGAACCGTTCGCATACAGCGCATAAATCAGCTCTATTAAAGCATTTTTGGTATCTGTCCAAAGAACACCATCAGATGCAATATCCCTTGCAGAAAGAGAGCCTGCTATTTCATCATCGTTGATTTTTTGCAGTATGTAGGTATAGAGTAACTCATCGGCTATTATCCGAGCCACTTTGTTATCATAATAGGTGGAAAACAACGGGTCAATTTCAAAGACAAAACTATTTAGTCCATCGTGGAAATTGATGTTGCCTAACCTAAAGTAGGTTTCATCACGGTCGGTTCTTCCCGAACGATAATATCTGTAAAAATCTGAATTGTAGATATGTTCCCTGTATTCCTGTTTTAATTCCTGCAACTGTTCTGAAAAATAACTGGCATACATCTTTCCTCCGTCAACGGGACAAGCGGTCTGTATGCGAAATATCTTATTATGGTAAATAAGTTTGGAGAGAATGTATGGTTTAATGTTGCGGAAAAAATTGATTTCCTCCCATTGGTTTTTAAAGCCTTGTTTCGTAACATCCTCTCTTATAGACCATAAATATTCTTTCAGATATATGGTCATTTGGTATGCTTCATCAATCTCATTGGGGGAAGTGAGCGAAATAGCTTTTTCTTTTCGCTGTATCTCCGAGATAATATGATTTAATGATGATGCCATTTTAGTTGGTTTCTTTATTTACGGTGTCAATCTCCAATTCGTGGATTGCCGTTTCTAACTTATTCAGTATTTCGGTGTAAAATTGTTCCATACAGTTTATTTGAATTTTATGTGCGAGAGCCTAATTTATTGTGCTTATCTGACCATTTCCTTTATGTTTTTTTGTTGATGTTCTCTGTATTCGGCATATTTATATCCTTGTTTCCACCAGTTGGTCATAAGCTTTTTGTCAAACACGAGCGAATTTTCTGTTAGTTTGCTCGGGGTGTAGTAAAGGTTCAGGGTTACGTTTTTATTTAATGCCGATAACTTACCCTCAACAATATTACTTTGTTCTATTTGGTCTGATAAAAACCCTAAAAGATTGACGATAAGCGAAAAGGGGTTTTTACCGAGTACCTTATTATTTTCCATATTTTCAGATTCCAAAATAATAACATCTACATCGGTGGCTCCACGTCTTATGGCTTCCCTAACAGGAACTACAGCCCCGAAACCGCCATCGCCATATTCGCAATCATCACGGGTTACTAAACTCATAAAGGGAACGTAGTTGCAGGAAATCCACAGCCAATCGCAAAATTCCTCGTAATTACACTCTTTTATAGATTTATATTCAATCTCGTTTTTGGTAAAATTAGAAACCGTTATTACTAAATCCGTAGCGACATTTTTAGCTTCTTCATATACCTCTTTTGTGATTGTCTTTCTGATAAGCTTCCTCAAATTCTTGCTTTCTCCAAAGGTTCGTTTCTTCTTCACAAACTGTAATACGGTTGTTAAATAATTGATAGTAACATATTCACGATTATCTTTTTTCCGTATCACAAATGGATTTAAGTTGAAAATATCATTTTGATTAACGTTGGTATAAATATTATGCAAGGTGTCAATCTCTCCGATAGCTAAATGAGGGAGCAACAAACTTCCGGTAGAAGAACCAACATAAATATCATAGCTTCTATTTTGCTTTTGTATTAAATACTCGGCTACGCCTCCGGCGTAAGCTCCTTTACTTCCGCCTCCGGAAATGACAAGTGCACGCATAATTTTACAGCGGTATAATTAATTGGGGTTCAATTGAAAAAATAAAAGGAACCCCTTTGTTAAATAATTTTGGTCTATATACGAAATGACCTCTTCTATATCCTGCGCATTTTTATCTTCCCTTTCTTTATGTAATTTGATTTTATGAGAACGGAACAATTCCTTAACCATTCCAAAAATTGAATGGTACAGCAATTCGATTTTTTTGTTCGGGATTTCATTATGGGATTGTAGTCGCACAAGTGAACTAAAGTGTTTAAGATGTTTATCCTGAAACTTCCTGACCAACTTTTCCGAAGCTTCGGTAGAGAATTGGGATTGCTCTTTCAAATAGAGATGAAAAACCTTGTGTTGCAGGCATACTTCCGTGAAAGAATTTTTAATAAAATTTTTCACAAAAAGGTCATTTTCTGGAATATCACTTTTTATGCAAACAGAATTTAAAGCCTTTTCCATTTTTTTGAGTATAGTTAAATAAAGGTTTTCCTTGCTTCCAAAATGATAATTAATCACAGCACTGTTCATCTTCGCCTTAGCGGCAATATCACGTATCGTAGTTAAGGGATAACCTTTTTGGTAAAACATATCTTCGGCTGCTTGTAAAATACGGTCTTTAGAGTTCATAGCTTTACGATTGATTAAGTGCCATTTTAGCTTCCTTGGCCGTTTTGACTTTCATAATAATGGCAAAACAGCACAAGATAATCAGCACAACCCCGGTTACTATTGCCCCAATCATAAAGATTGACCGCATTGTTAGCAACTGGCTTTGAATACCTGATGATTTTGCAACCAACATATTTGATATTCCAATAGCCTCGCCACGTCCATAACCCTTTGATGCAAGAAAGGATTGATATAAATTTTGTCGTTGCATCAGCATTTCACTATCCGGTGTAAGACTGCCTAAAAAGTCATATTTATACTTTTGATTGAAATACAATTGTAAGGTATAAAGCCCACATATTGAATTAAGGCTCGCAAAGAAGCGGGCATAGGCACAAACTATTATCGCTGTCATTCCCGTACTTTTGGGTACGCTTGCCGCACAAAAGATGGTAATGGGAACAAACAAAAATCCGCAAGCCAAACCTTGCAGAAAAACAGGAAAGCAAAGTTCATAAAATGAAAGGTCTGGTGTTAATCTGAAATACATCCAAAGGTGGTAAATACACAACACCAAAAAGCCGATTAAAAGAAGCTTTGGCAGATTTTGCTTTTTTTTGAGAATTACCTTAAGGGCTATAAGTGTAGCTATCACAACCCCTATAATATTATACATTCCGGCATTCACTACATCGGCTGAGTTCCAGCCAAGTACCATTGAGGAATAACCATAGATAAGATTAATACTATCCTTTATGCCCCAAAATGCCAGCATTAAAATAATGGCAAAAATAAACTTGCCATATTTAAAGACATTCAGGTCAATTAACGGTCGTTTGATAGTCGCTTTTCGGTAAAGAAAAAGGCATATAGATACTACGGCAAAAATGGACACATATAATATAAGTGGGTCGGACAACCAATATCTTTTCGCTCCGTATATAAACACAAACGTAGAAGCTACTGCTCCAAACGTAAATAAGATACAGCCAATCCAATCAACCTGATATAGTGGAAAAGGCTTCACGGCTCTTTTCTTTTTAAATATTGTGATACAAATAATGGCGGCAATGATTTGTAGCCCGATAAGACCATAATAAACTGCCTTCCAGTCAGTTCTTAATACAACCCACGAAGCCCCTATGCCAATTATAAGTCCGCAAGTAAGCACTAAAGAGAAAAAAATAGAAACCCCTACAAGCATTCTTTTTTCTTCGGGTAGTGTAGAAAACAAAATAATAAGCACACAACCTGCTACAATACTGGTGGTCACTCCGATAAAAAACCGCAGGACTGAAAAAACAATCAAATCTTGTGTTAGCAGACAGCCGATATTAAGCAGTATGCCTGCCAAAAAAGCGGCTACAAGATAAATACGGGTATTAAAATACCGTTGTGTCCGGAACTGTATGGGTAAGAAACAAACAATGCCTGCGTAAGCAATCTGAAAGGCAAAAGAAATATCTTCTGTTTGTGCACCATAAAAAGATACAACGTGTGCCTGTATAATACCGAATGACGCAAATTGAGCCATTGCGGCAAACAAAATGAGGATTAGACCAATCCTCGCCAGACCGGGACGGGAGCTTATCCGGTTGTTAAAATATATATTCGGCGTCATCAGGTTTATTTTTTAGCTTTTTTTATTTTGACATTTACATTCATACCCGCTTTAAGCTCATCTGTATTATTATCTGTAAATGTTATTTTTACAGGAATACGCTGAACTATTTTCACGAAATTTCCTGTTGAATTATCTGCCGGTAATAAGGAAAACTTTGAACCCGTAGAGGCAGATATGGCTTCGATTTTACCGTGAAACGTTTTGCCGGGGATAGCATCAACCTCTATTTCCACAGGCTGACCTATATACATTCCGTTTACCTGTGTTTCTTTAAAATTGGCGGTAATCCATTTATCGTTTGTATTGACAATAGAAACCAATGGTTGCCCTGCCTGCACCTGTTGTCCCTCTAAAATACTCTTTCTTCCTGTATAGCCATTGTAGGGAGAAGTGATAACCGTATAACTTAAATTAAGCCTTGCCAAATCCACTAAGGCTTCGGCACGTTTACGTGCTGCAAATAGTGAACTGTACTTTGCTTGCAGTTCGCGGACTTTTGCATTTCCTGTTTTAAGACCGTTTATAGTAGCATTGTAATTGTTTTTTGCAACGTCATACCTGGTTTTTACTTGCTCATAATCAGCTAATGTTACGGCTTCTTCTTCCAGCAGGTTTTTGAACCTTTTTACGTCCTGTTCCTGCTGCCATAGCGTTGCCTTTGCAGCATTGATTTGGTCTTGATTGATAAGCGTAGAGGTTTCTGCGGAATGAATGCCTGCGGTTAATATTTCCTGCTGTGCTTTGGTGTCTTCCAGCATAGCTTCCGCTTCTTTTACTTTTTGCAGGTATTCCCTGTCATCCAAAATAACAAGCGTATCTCCCTGTTTCACTTTTTGATGCTCCTCAAAAAGAACAGTTTTTATAAATCCACCGGCTCTTGCAGAAACAGGGTTGATAAACGATTCAACCTGTGCATCATTGGTGTCTTCATAATTGCTTGAATACATAAGGTATTTCACAAAATAGATAATCGCAACTACGGCAATAACGATTACGACCCAAGTTGTAATCTTGCTTATAATGGCAGAGCTTTTGGAATTTTTATTTTTTTGTTTCATTTCATTTCTTTGTTTTAAAGTTTTCCTGTTATAAAAAGTAATCGGTAATAGATGGATAAGGCTGCGATGTTTGCCTGTATATAATTGAATTTGGCTTCGTACAAAAGATTGTCAGCTTCCAAAAGGTCGGTTAGCAAACTAAGCTGGTTGGAATACTTTGCATTCTGTATCTTATAGTTCGCTTCTGCCTGCTCAATGGATTTTTCAATGACCGACATTCTGTTTGTAGCTTCGGAATATTTTGTAATTAAAGCCGTTACTTCTTGTTGCACATTGTCCTCAATCCATTCTTTTTGCTGCTTCAGTTCATCTTCCCTTATAAGTGAAGCCTTGACCTTGTTTTTATTTTGATATAGTGATGATATATCATAGGTTGCCTTTATGCCTACAAGCCCAACCGCAAAGGTTTGCGGCTGTGGAGGGAAAACAAGTGTATTGGGATAGTTAAATCCGTAACCACCGAATAAGTTGATGGATGGTAGGTTAAAGGATTTCGTCAGCTTCGTGCGGGTTTCCTGAAGCTGTATATTCTTCTGTACTTTCAAAATCGAGAAAGTTTCGGAATAGTTGCCAAGCAACTGTTCAACTTCCATAATTTTTGGAAGATTCAAGGAAGCGGTGTCTTCAATAATAATCTTAGTCGAATTATCTAAATTCAGAAGCATTTTTAGCTTTTGAATACCAATTTGATAGTCATTTTTGTTTGAGGTCTGGTTTAATTGAATATTGGACAGGGCAACATCAGCTCTCAAGAGGTCGCTCTTTGTTACCTTGCCATTTGTATAAAAGGCGTTAATGTTCTTTAATCGGGTATCTGCCCTTGCTTCCTGTTCTTTTAACAGCTTTTCCTGATAATAATAGCGCACCATATCAAGGTATTGCACTGCTACTTGCAAACCGATATTGGCTTCCTGTTCTTTAAGATTGATGTTCGCCAGTTCGTTTTTGTATTTAGAAGCTGTGATGATCGATTTTTGCCGTCCACCCGAATACAGATTGAATGATGCTTCCAAACCCAAAGCTCCTGCATTGGCATTTGGCGGTTTGGGTATGGTGTGCGATTCTCCTAATACATCCTCAAAGAGTGTTACGTCACTGTAACGCTGGTAGGATGCGTTTGTAAGCACACGGGGCAACACGCCCATTTTCGCATCATTTATTTCCGCCTGAGTTGCAGCTATTTCATTCTTGAATACTCCTACCAGCTTGTTCGATGTTTTGGATTGATTAATTGCTTCATTTATTGAAAGGCTGACAATTGTGCTGTCCGAAGTCTGTGCTTTAAGGCTGGGAGCAATGGCTATCAAACATAACCCAAGCATTATAAATCTTGATTTTTTTTCTTGGCGTATCATTTTTATTTATTAAATTATTTTTAGTTGCTAATCGGGGTTTTCATTTTTTCGTTCGTGAAATACATTTCCTTTCAACAGTTCTATGTCGTACAAAAAGTAAGTAAAAGACAGTCCACCAATCTTGGTCGTTCTCTGTATTACCCATTCAGGCAGTATTATTTCGTTTGCTTTTTGACTTTGTAATTGATGAAGAAAATCGTTTGTTATTAGAATATAGTTGTTGCTTGGAATATTATTTTTAAGCAAATTGTGGGCATCCACAATGGCTACTCCGTAAAGTTTTCTAAACCCATAAAGTTTATATTCAGTAATAACCCCATAGTGAACTATCAATTTCAAAGAAAGGTCGGGAATCAGAAAGAGGCGACCTCCGGTTAATTCATAAAGTTTCTTTTTGAACGCAATGAGCATCAACTCATATTGGTTCATTAAATCTTTTAGTGTAGGTAATATGCCGTATCTATAAAAAAGGATAGCATCTCCCTCAATTTCAGAAACCTTTAGGTTTAAAATATTGGCGTTTAATATCGTTGAAAGCAATTCGGATATGATTTCCTTTCCCAACCTAATGTCAAAATGGTGTACGAACTTGGTAAAACCGCTTATATCAGGAATGAATACCATACCTAAATGCTCTTCGTTTTTCTTATTGAGGGTTCTTGCCATATCTTTATTCTCTTTTGGTTGCCGAACGGATGTCTTGCTTTTTCATCGCTTGAATAATCCATTTGCAAATTTACCTGCCGTTTTATATGGAAAGTCCTACTTTTCCCCTGATTTGGTGGACAAAACACTTATTTGCTCAACATACTTATTCTATTGGCACTTCTTATGATGAATGGCAACGACCGTTTTATTGGATTTCGCTTTGAAGTATTCTTTTTGCTTTTGCAGGAGGGTAAAATGAGGAACACGAAAGTTATATTTAATGGTTCGTCAAATGATTCAGCAAATTATTGGAAAAGAAAAAGCCCCGAATTTTCGGGGCTGATTAATTGCAAAAAGTTGGTTTTATAAAAAACTACTCCAACCCTTTCTTTTCAGGATTCCAAAAAGGTTTGGTTTTTATCTGTTTGGTTTCCCATTGGAGTTCTTTTCTGAAAAATTGGTTTAAGGCTACACAAATCCTGCTATCGCCACCAATGTAAACCATTTTTTTTCCTTTCATATTAGGAACGATTTCTTTAATCTTACGGATAATTTCTTTATAAGGATTTTGGGGCATTTCATAAAAACTGAATGGTTTTGTGCCGTCAATATCTGCAAACAGTTCGTTTAGTTTTTCGCTGTATAGAATGCTTTCCACTTTTTTGTCTTTTGGAAGATTTCGGTTAATAATGTAGAGATGTGATAACGCAGACAAATCGCCAATCATCAAATAGCTGTCTGCGGAATTATCTATGATAAAATTTCCCTTTTTCCATTTAAAAAAGACTTTATCGCCAGCATTACATTGCTCTGCCCATTCAGCTCCAATCCCGTTGCTGTGCGTAGCTATGGCAATTTCCATAGTTCCATTGAACTTATCAATATCCCAAACACTGTAACTTCTCACTTTGTCTTTTAAAGTAACATCATTGTTTTCAATTCCAATACCTAACCGTAAAAAATATCCTGCCATAAAATCAGCACTTTTTATGCTTTCATTTTTTAGCCGTATCTGATAAACTGTTTCGGAAAGTTTGGTTTTATTTTCAATCGTCGCTTCCTGAAGTATCATTTTCAGCAAGTTTTCAACTATCCCCATATTTATATTTATTTATGCAAAGGTGCTTTAATAAATCTCATTATCCTTTGACCTATGTCAAAATCGTATTATTTAGATTTCAATCGGCTCAATGTTTCTTCCCGAATATCCAGATAGGAAGCCAGTATCCTGTTTGAAAGACGTTGGATTAAGATTGGGTTTTCTTTCAAAACATTGTCGTACCGTTGTTTGGCAGTAAGGGTAACCAAATGTTCAACTCTTTTGCTTTGGAATGAATAAGCCATTTCCAAAATCCGTTGGTAGAACGTTCTCCAATTAGGCATTTCAGTATTCAGGCGGTAAAAATCGGAATGATTGATAGCTAACAGCACCGTATCGTCAAGGGCTTCTATATATTCAATGGACGGATTTTGCGAAATGAAGCTCGTTAATGCCGTTCCCAAATTCATATCGCTGTCAAGCATTATATACCTCGTTTTTTCATAGCCGTTCTTATCTATGAAAAATATCCTGACACAACCTGTATGAATGAAATAAAACTCATTGCAGACAATTCCCTCTTTCAGCAAAACGGTGTTTTTTTGAACGGTTTTATTTTTGAAGCAATCCGTTATTTTGTTAAGCTCGTCTTCATCAAAATCAGCGAATTGTTTGAGTACGATTTTTAAGTTATCTATCATTCTGTTTACAGATAAATTTACGGTCGCAGAAACTTCCGTTATCTTTTTATGGTATTTTGTGATTTAAAATCCTTGCGAAATTGACCGGGAGAAACAGTGGTCAATTTGCTAAAGATTCTATTAAAATATTTGGGGTCATCATATCCTAATTCAGTTGCAATCTCCTTTATGCTAAGGTCTGTATAGGATAATAATCGTTGGCTTTCCCTAAGCATTTCTTGCTGGATAAAATAGGTTGCCTTGAAGCCTGTTACTGATTTTATGGTGTCGTTTAGATAGGTGGTTGAATAATGCATCAATCCGGCATAATCGCTCGGCTTCTTTAAATCACGGTAATGGCTCCTTACAAGTCCTTTATATTTTTTCGCAAGTTCAATTTTTCGTTGGGAATGGTGCTTTGACAAAGATTCGGCCGTTGCCTGAAAAGCTGATGCTATTTTATAAATACAAGGCATTGTCAAAGAATATACCGCAGACTTATGAAAGCTGGCGAATGTGTAATCGTTATACGTATTGAACAGTAAGTTAAAATATTCCAAGTACCATTGAAGGTCTGACTGCGAAAGTGATAAGAGCGGTTCTTTAAGCAAAGAGTCTTCAATCATTAGCCGTGCATTATCATCTACAATTTTATTGTCCAGAAATAATATCCACCCTTTGCTATTGGTATCAAAATGTATCGCTCGTTGAATTTGTCCCGGAAAAAGAAATAACAGTTTTTCTTTTTTGATTTCTACCATTTTAAAATCAACCAAAAGTTTTGCCTGACCTGTTGTCAGGATTATACATATAAAATGGTCGTTGCGGTGCAGCTCACTTATACTGTCCAGGAGCAGGGAAATATAAGAGTTATCAATCTTGTCAATACGAACTCCTGATATATTGTCTTTTAATTGCCAAACGGGTATGGTACGTTTCATAATCTGAAGAATAGAAAGTACAAATTTACCTCCATTTTCAGATAAAACATCCTCTTTTTGCCATTATTTAGTGTACAAAACACTTATCTATGTCATTTTTTGGGCGTTGATTTTATTAGACTATATTTCACAACTAACGTGATTATCCTCAGATATAATTGGATATTCTAAACATTGTGAAAAGTGAAATAAAGTACATCAAAATGTTCCGAATTTACAGCACCGCCTCTCATACCATTGTATTTCCAACATTACAATCCTCTACCTTTCTTCTTTTTCTTCTTCATTCGTTTGGTAAACTGTTCTTCCTCGTAATCTTCGTCCTGTGCATCAGGTAGCAAACTGAACAATCCCAAATCGGAACTGTGCGAACGCTCCTGTGGGATAAACTCAAAAAGGTCTTTCGTTGGCAAATCATCTATTGTATTCGTTTTGGAAACAGGGTTGTCCTGTATTTTTAATTCGGGCTTGTTTCCGTTGTTCCACCAATCGTTGAATACATTAGCTGATAGGTTTCTGTCTAACTGTGAACCATTCCAAACACTACGGCTCTCGTGGTCGATGAAAGTCACTCCGTAAACCCGTCCGTTGTCGTTTCTGCGAAAAACCGTGTTAATACCGTGTTCGGTCAATTGTTTTCTAAATTCTATTTCGTTGCTTGTCGTGTGCATAGCCAATTCAACGGTATTCTTTAAAACTAACCTTGCAGAATTGGTTTTCATTTTCTCTTTTGACTGTTCAAAGTGTTTTTGCAGTTGTGCAACTCCTGCGTCTTTTCCGAATAGCGATGCCTTAAATGGATTGCTTACCTTGTTTCCTTTCTCGTCCAATGCTACATACACCAATCCGTTTACCGGCTGACCGTTCCGCTCGCCTTTGACTTCTTCCGCTGTAATGTTGAACAGCGACAATAAAGCATTATAGCTTCCCATAGTCGGAAAGCTGTAATACTTCGGCAGATGCCGTACTACCGAAGCAATCTGACTTTTGATGTCGCCTTTGTGGTAATCCACAGGTTTGAAAACTTTATTGCCCTGTTTCTGCTCTTGTTCGGTTGCCTTATGCAAATTGTATTTCGTTTCCAAATCCCGACAGATAGCCATTGAGCGTGGGTGGTCGTAATCATCGGGGATTTTCTTTCCGTCAATGCCCACACAGGTCGAAACGATATGTATATGCGTTCGGTCTATATCCGTATGTTTGAAAACAATATAAGGCTGATTGCCGTAGCCCATACGTTCCATATATTCCTGTGCCATTTCGGTAAACTGTTCATCGCTGACCCCGTCTTTCGAGTCGGGGTTCAGCGATATATGACGAACCGTCTTTTCTGTTTTGATATTTGCCGACAAATATGGCTCAAAACATTTATTAAAATAGGCTACGGAGTACCGACCGTCCACCGTGTCGGGTATCTTGTTCAGCAACAGAACCGCTCCGTTTTCCGTTTCTACTTTCTGCTGATTGTACAAAATCGCTCCGTACATATTGCTCCCTTTTCCGATTTTTGCAATCATCACTTTCTACTCTTTATTCAGATACTTCTCTTCAAATTCCTGTGTCAAACGGATGACCTCTTTAGTAACTTTTACCAATTCAATGGTTTCTTTTTCCAATTTAAAAAGGTATGTTCCTGCTTTTTTCTCTGAAAAATTGCGGTACAATATCTTCACAATCTGGTTGTAATTTGTTCCGATTGCTCTGAATTGGCTAAAAAATCGGGTCAATCTTTCGTGATATTCTACTGCATTCATATCAATTTTTACGGTCTTTACCGTCTTCTGAAAGATACAGGCTGTGATGAAATGGGCGATTACTTTCATATCTGACTGGTCAAAAAGGGCAAGAAATTTGGCATTATCCTCTGCGTTCAGGTTGATGGAATACCGATGAACCGCAGGGTCAATCTTCGGTTTTCTTCCTGTTTTCCTAATCTGTTTACTGTTCTTTTCTTCCATAATAAATCCATTTCTAATGTTAAACAAAACTGCGACTTCGGAGCGGTTTCCAGCCCCCTGCAAGGGCAAGTGCTTTTGAGGTACGGAAATTCATTTCGAGGACCTCAAGAGATAACTTGCTCTGAACAGGGGTTCAGAAAAATCCGTTTTGCAAACGGATTGGAGTTAGCCGAGAAAAACAGTCTGGAACTGTTTTCATCGTATCCGTAAATACTTCGATTTTAAGGGATTAAACCTACTCCGTTATTCCTTTACAAAGTAAAGGAACAATCCATTTTCATCACTCGGACAAACACTGCCACTGAGCGCCAAACACTGCCATACTTCAATCATCGGATACTTTAATCGCTTTATTTGCCTTATCGTTTTAATGCAGGTAGGAAAATTAGGTTTGTGTAAAAGCATAAAGTTTTAAAAGTATAAAACTGTGAAAGCATTTTACTTTCTGCAAGGCTTACCGATTGCCCCAAAATATACCTGTGTGCAAAACGGATAAAATGTGCAACAATAAATTTTTGAATAATGGAAACAACAAAGAAAACTTTAAAAATCAGCTTCGCCACCCAAAAAGGCGGTGTGGGAAAATCAACGATGACAACCCTGTTGGCAAGTGTACTTCACTACCGCCTGGGCTACAATGTATTTGTAATGGACTGCGACTTTCCGCAACATAGCCTTACCCATTTACGTGAAAGGGATATGAAAACCATAATGCAGAACGAATACCACAAGCGAATGGCAATGAAACAGTTTCAAGCCATTAACAAAAAGGCATATCCGATTATCAGGTGCAAGGCTGATACCGCCTTGCAGACCGCTTCGGAACACGTAAGCCAATCGGCAGTTAAGCCCGATGTGATTTTCTTTGATTTGCCGGGAACGGCAAATACCAAAGGTGTTTTGACGACTTTAAAGAAAATGGACTTTATCTTCTCTCCGATGTCGGCAGACCGCTTGGTCGTGGAAAGTACATTGGGCTTTACAAAAGCATTTATCGGGCTTCCTCCGATTGAGGGCGAAAACAAAGGACAGGTAATGTGGCTGTTCTGGAATGGTGTGGACGGCAGGGAAAGAACAGGCGTGTACGAAGCCTATCAAAGCGTAATCAGACAGCTCAACCTTTCCGTAATGCAGTCAAGGATAATGGACAGTAAGCGTTTCCGAAAGGAGACGGACGACACAGGCAGTTATGTATTCAGGTCGAGCCTGCTACCTGCGGAAGTGCCGTTGATGAAAGCGACAAAATTGGATTTGTTTGTCGATGAGTTTTTAAAAATCGTTCAACTGTAAAAATATAGGATTATGGTTTCAGACAACATTAACGATGAATTTGCAAAGCCCGATGTAAATGAGGAATACCTTATGGGTATCATTGGCGGTGATGAGCCTGTTGCCCCGCCCAATGCCGACAAACAGGAAACACCAAAGACAGGCAAGCCCAAAGAGAAAGCCCGAAACAGTCCGTCTAAAAAAGTGGACTACGAGGAAAAATTTTTAGCCAATCGGTTTCCGTCCGGACGTAACGGAAAGGTAGTGTATATCCGTCCCGAATACCACGAAAGGTTAATCCGTATCGTCCAACTGACGAGGGAAGAAAAGACAACGCTGTATTCCTACATTGACAATATCCTCGAACACCATTTTGAGGAATTTGAGGAAATGATTTTGGCATTGTACAACAGTAAAACGAAGCCGTTGTTTTGATAGCGGTGTGTTGTTGGTTGGCAGTGCGTTCCTCCCTCTTAAAATTGTTTCCAAAAGAAAAAAACAGAAAAAAAGAAAGCCATTCAATCAAGGCGGACAAGCGGAAAAACCAAAAGGAAACGGAATAAGTCCCGAAGGGTGGCAGGGCAACACAACAACTCGGCGAAGCCACCTTATTTGCCCTGCCATTATGCCGTAAGCTTTTGGTTGGGCGGTGCGGTGGGTGTCCGCCTTACCTTTGCTACCTTTTTGTTCTTTTTTGGGTACATTTTTCAAATATGATTTTATCAAAATCAAAAAATGCCTTTGACCGCCAAAGACTGCCACTGAAAGCCAAAGGCAAATGAAGCATTTCCCTGTGTTCTATATTGGGCAAGAATTTTGAACCTATGGCACAAAAAGCATTAACCGATAAAGAGCGTAAAGAAAAAGAGCTGTCCGAGAAAAAAAAGGATGCCCCTTTTATGCAGGTCGATAAGAGCAGCGACCCGATTTCCAATTTCATTGCCAACCTTAAACGCCAGTTCAAGGAAACAAAGGGGTTGGGTCTGGGCAGGCTGTTTGGGGGCAAACGTAATGAACCGCAAAAACAGACCGCCGAACCTGAAAGCATTATAGGTGCGACAAAAACGGTGATGCGCTCGGACTTCAAAAACGATGAAAAAAAACAGACCGTACAGACGGGCAAAAAGCCTGCTTTAAAAATGGACAGCTCAATCAAAATGCAACAGGCTCGTCCAAAAAACAAGAAACCGAAGTTGGGATTATAGCCGAGTATTTGGCATCTGAACGCCAAATGCTACCTCTGACTGCTACATTGGAAAGCCTTGTATAAGTAGCTTCTATTTTTGAGGTTTAAATGATGTAGATATGGAAATAACAGTTTTGGACATTCAGATTTTAAAGGCTCTGCATAAGGAAGTAAAGGAAGTTTCCAATTTGATAGCGGAAATTACTGCACCCTACAAAGCATTGCAACAGGCAACGAAATGGCTCGACCAACAGGAAGCCTGCCAACTGCTCAACATAAGCAAACGCACGTTGCAGACATATAGGGCAAAAGGCATTCTTGGGGCAACGCAAATCAACCGGAAGACGTATTTCAGATTGTCCGAAGTGGAGTTACTTATGCAGGGAGAGCGACCATTAAAAAAGCAAAGGAGATGAAACAGATTGGAAATTCAAACGAGGATATGCTTGCCCTGCTCGAAGCTGTGGTAGGTATCAAAAATGAACTGCTGTATATCAGGGAATATTTCCACCCACTTTTAAAAGGGGAAATTTATCTGTCAGGCGAACAGGTTTGTGAGATGTTGCACATTAGCAAACGGACGTTGCAACAGTATAGAGATGACGGACTGATACCTTTTATCAAGCTCGAACGGAAAATTCTGTTTCGTGAAAGCGATATTATTAAGGTGTTGGAAGATAACTATCAGCGTTAGCCGATTAAATCGAAAGAGTGCTTTAAAACCGTAACCATATCGGTCGATTAAAGAAACAGCCCATTGCTTAAAAACAATGGGCTGTGCTGTTTTAGGGGAGTATGATATACTTCTTACAGGCTTGCCACAAAAGAGCGTTCCAAACCTTTAAATTTATGTGATACCTTTTGCATATCCTTTCCGACTTTCTCATTAAGTATCTTGGCATAAATCTGTGTAGTAGCAATATTCTTATGCCCTAACATTTTGCTCAAACTCTCCAACGGAACGCCCTCACTCAAAAACAACGTAGCAAACGTATGACGTGCCAAATGAAAGGTTACTTTCTTTTCTTTCAGGCAGTCTATTTGTTGGGATATTCCTTTTAATCTATCGTTACAGAAACTATTAGACGGAACAGGAAAAACCTTGCCGTCTTTTGCAATTCCTGCATACTTTTCGATAATCATTTTAGGAATATCCAATAGCATTACATTGGACGATGTGGCGGTTTTTCTCCTGCGTACAATAATCCATTGATTGCCGTCAAAGAACTCTTGGATATTGCTGTTTTTAAGACCTTTTATATCCGAATAGGAAAGCCCTGTAAAGCAACTGAAAACAAACAGGTCTTTGACCAATTCGTCTTTCTTTTTTTCGCAGTTGAACGTTACAAGCTGTTCCAACTCGTTCCGCAACAGATAGCCCCTGTCTTTGTCCTTTTTGGTGTTCTTGTATTCGCTGAACGGATTAAAAGCGAGGTGCTTTCTGTTCATCGCCAATCGGCAAAGCGTAGTAAACCCAATCATATAATTCCAAATAGTATTATGATTTAGGGTTAAATCGTCACGTAAATAGTAGTCGAAATCCTGTACAAAATTAGAAGTAAGGTCATTAAACATTACATCAGTATAACCGTATTTCACAAGGGCAAAATTCCGCAGGTGCTTTAAAAGCGTTTTGTATCTGCGGTGTGTGCCTTGTACCCGAAGTCCGCTGTTTACCTTTTTTTCAAAGTCTGCTATAAACTGTTCGTAGAATTTGAAAAAGGTCAGTTCTCCGCTTTCCATACCGAGAAAGGCATTTTTTAGTTTCGCACTGTTTACCGCTCCCTCGTTCTTTAGGATTTTGGAGTAACATTCCTCGATACCCAAACGTATCTTGTCAAGCTTGCCGTTTACCTCTTGGGCTTCCCTGCTTTTGCCTAAAACCCTGCCGTACTTCAAATCCCAATTCGATACGGAAATATCCAACTTGGTACTGAATGCGGACTGTTTGCCGTTCACGGTAATCCTGCACATAACCGTAACCTTTCCGTTTTTCTTTGGGGCGTTCTTTTTAAGGTAGAAAAGCACCTTAAACGTTGATTTTTTTGTCGTTTCCATACTCACAATTCTTAATGATAAAATTAAACCTATGTGAGCCACGGAACAATATGAAAAACTATGCAAAAAGCTGAAATACAGAATTTTAAAACGATTATTTTCGATGTTTAAAAGTAACGTTTTAGTAACCTTACTTTTGCCGAACCTCGCTTTTTCCTGCTTTTTCCCGCACTACCAAAAAATCATAAAACGGCTGTAAAGCCTTTATTTACAACCGTTTTACCTGTTTTTAATCTTTGATGTATTTTTACTGAAAATTTATTTTATAAATAATTCTAAATACGAATACATCTTTATTAAAGGAAAAGCCAGTGTTTCAAAAGATAAAACTTTAATTGATAAATATTGGACCAATTTTGCAAATGCTTGGTTTGATGGAAAAGACGATCCTAATATCAGTCTAATAAAAGTTTCGCCAAACGATGGGTATTATTACGAAACCAAAGACAATAAGTTTATTGCCATGTCGAAAATGCTTTTTGCCGCCGTTACAGGAAGTACAATTGAAGACGGAGGAATTGAAGGAGAACTGAAACTATAAAGAATAAATTATTGTCTTCTACAATGTTAATTAATTAAAGAAAAATGCAGAAACAAACTATTTATGGCATTGCATTTGAAATATTATTTTTATTAACGCAATTTATTAATTTTTAAAAATCACACATTATGGGAATTCTAACATGGATAATTTTCGGCCTTATAGCCGGAGCAATAGCAAAAGCAATACACCCTGGTAACGATCCAGGTGGTTGGATAGTAACAATAATTATTGGGATTATTGGAGCTGTTGTCGGTGGGTGGCTTGGATCGATGCTTTTAGGTGTCGATGTAAGCGGATTTAATATTTCTAGTTTTTTAGTTGCAATTGCTGGAGCAGTTTTATGTCTAGCAGTGTATAGAATGATTTCGAAAAAATAGACTGTCTAATTAACGATTAAAATACTGTAAAGTCTCAGAGCGCTGAGACTTTTTGTTTAATATTACTATTTATAATTATGAAAAATACAGTCATTGATTTAATTACTAAAACAGCGGTAATTACTGGCGCTTCTAGTGGTGTTGGCTTAGCTACAGCACACTTATTTGCTCAAAATGGATATCAATTGGTTTTGGCAGCACGAGGTGTAGAAGGTTTAGAAAAGGCGGTTTCAGAATGCAATGCTTTCGGTGGAAAAGCGGTTTATAAATCAACTGACGTTTCTAATGCAAATGAAGTAAAAGATTTAGTTGAATTTGCTCTGAAAGAATTTGGACGCATAGATGTGTGGGTGAATAATGCAGGTGTTATGGCAAGTGGAAAATTTGAGGAAATTCCTATGGACATAAACGAACAAGTAATCAAAACCAATTTAATGGGGTATATGCACGGAGCGTACTACGTTTTACCCGTTTTTAAAGAACAAAATCAAGGCATTTTAATTAATAATGTTTCCATTGGAGGATATATGCCAGCTCCATTTAGTTCGGTATATTCGGCAACTAAAACAGGAATAAAAGGGTTGATGAGTGGTTTACAAAGTGAGTATAGTGTGTATCCCGAAATTCATATTTGCAACGTTTATCCACAAGTTCAACAATCTACAGGAAATATGCATTCCGCTAAATTCTCAGGTTTAGATTTTAAAATACCTCCGTTTGCAGCCGATCCTAAAGATACCGCAAAGGTGCTATATAATTTAATAAACAAACCTAAAAATGATACCTTTCCAGACGCCACATCATTTATGTTAAAGCTTGCACATGGAGCTTTTCCAGAAACCTTTACCAATTTAGCAACAGGTGTTTTAAGGCTGATGATGAAGGTGAAAAAAGGAAAGGCTGATGAAGGTAATGTTTTACAACCTTCTACGGATCCACATGCTGTTTATGGAAAGATGGCTATTCCAGTACCAACAAAAACAAATCAAAAAATCATCGGAACATCGCTAGTATTCGCTGCAGGATTTTTTGTAGCGAAACATTTAAAAAATAAATCAAAAAAAACAAATTAATTTGAAACTGCTAAAATTCACATCCAAAGGTATTTATTGCATTCCAGGGAAGTTTTATATTGATCCTTGGCGACCTGTAGATTTAGCAGTTATCACGCATGGACATGCCGATCACGCCCGAAGTGGAATGAAAAAATATTTGTGTCATCATTTCACTAAACCTATTTTATTTTCAAGAATTGGTAGAAATATCGAATGCGAAAGTATTGGTTATGGCGAACAACTAACTATAAATGGGTTAAAGTTTCATTACATTCTGCAGGTCACATAATCGGCTCAGCACAAATTAGGATAGAGTATAAAGGTTATGTAAGCGTAATTTCTGGAGATTATAAATTGCAAGATGATGGGCTTTCTACGGCTTTTGAAGCTGTAAAATGCCACGAATTCATTACCGAAAGTACCTTCGGTCTTCCTGTTTACAATTGGCTTTCTGTGGCAGAACAAGAAAAAAACATACGTGATTGGGTAGATCATAATAGAGCGAAAGGAAAAACTTCGGTCTTTATAGGGGATTCTTTAGGGAAATCGCAGCGTATTATGAAAGCATTGGAGGGTATTGGAGAGTTAAATGTCCATTATTCCATTGCAAAATTGAATGAGGCTTACGAAAGTGTTGGTGTTACATTACCTGAGTACAAAACAATAGATTTACGTGATGACAAAAAGCATTTGGATGGAAAAATAATTTTGTTGCTACCTTCTTTGGTTGATAATCCAGTGATGAAGAAAATACCTAATATTTTCTCTTTATTTTCTAGCAATCAAAAATCCCTTAAGTTTTATTAAAATTAAGGGATTTTTGATTTTACAAGAATTAATTTATTCTGCTAATGGGTTGATTTGGTCTGCAGTAGGGAAATCTTGTCCAGTAGTCCCAATTGTTTTATTCAGTTCAAATTTTGCTGCATCCGACATTTTAGCTCCTCCTGCCAATTCAGCTTTGTCTAATAAATCAAGTGCTAATTTCTCTTCTTCTCTTTGTTCAGCAACCAACCATTGTAAGAAATTCCATGTAGCCCAATCCTCTTCATCCATGCTCATTTTGACAATTTTATAAATGGATTCTGTATTTTCAATTTCTTGTTTTAGAACAGCTTGAAAACACTCTAATACATTTTTTGGTTCAGGACCAGGTTTTTGTATAGCTTCGATTTTTACAATTCCTCCTCTTTCTTGAACGTATTCCATAACTTTAGCCATATGTACACGCTCTTCCTGTGAGTGTTTCATCATAAAATTTTTGATTCCATCTAATTGATTTTCGTCTGCCCAGCAAGCAAGCATCAAATACATTTGCGCAGAAAAGGCTTCTAAAGTGATTTGATCATTTAAAGCTTTTTGTAAATTTTTTGAAATTCTAGTTGTATTCATTTTTGTGATTATTTAGTTATGATATTTTAATTTGGAATTTTCAGACCAAACTATTAATTTAAATGTTAATACTTTCTAAAATATTGATGTATTCATATATTGATCTCTATTGAATATGGTTATTTTTGAGTTGATTTGATTGCCCAAAGCATGAGTAATGGTTGTAAAAATAGTCTTGCTAAACGCTTCTGATCCGTATCTAGACCAAATCCATTTCTATGATTTTTATATTGTGCCCAATTTCCAGGGAATACAGCAGCAAAAAATCCTGCAATAACTTTACCTACAAGTTCTTTCTTTTTGTCCGATACTAATATAATTGAACTACCAAGTGCTATTTCTACCACTCCTGAATATACCACAGTATCATCTTTATCTAAGGGCACCCAATTAGGAACTTGAGCTTTGAACTCTTTTCTCGCAATTGTTAAATGTGTAATACCAGCTACCACTAAAAAAGCACCTAGGCTATAACGAGCTATATTTTGTTTCGTATTCTTTTTCATAATTATATTTTATTTAGTATTTGCCGTCCAATTAGATCAAATAATCTTTCTGATTTTATGATTGTAGTTATAAAATATGAATAGAAATTTACTTTTAATTATTTAGTTGGTCGATCAAAACCAAAGGTTTCTAAGCGACTATCTTTTTGGTTAAGAATAATATTTTTTAAAACTTGAGCTGCAACCATCGAAAAAGTAATCCCATTTCCTCCATAACCTAATGCAAATAACGTTCGATCACCTTTTTTCCAAGGACCCATATAAGGTAAACCATCATTTGTGGAGCTAAAAGTTCCGCACCAAGCCATTTCGGTATTAAATTCAATTTCTGGATATAATCTGCTAAATTTACGTTCAAGAGTTCTAATTTTTGCTCGAAGTAAATCATCTCTTTTATCAGGATTTTGAAAATCTTCATCTTCACCACCAACTATCAATCGATTATCTTTTGTTGTTCGCATATAAAGATATGGTTCTGCTGTTTCCCATATTAAGCTACGATTTGGCCAAACCATTTTTTCATCAATTGGAGCCGAACAAATGGCGTAAGTAGATAATAAATTCATTACTTTTTTAGGTAGAAATTGACCTGCTTCAAAACCAGTTGCAACAATTACATACTTGCACGAAATAGTATGTCCATGCTCCGTCCATAGTTCGCAATTGTTCTTATTTTCGTTTATTTTTTCCACTTTTGTATGGGTAAAAATCTGTAATTGATGTTTTTCTTGATGATACTTTAATAAATTGATAGCGCCTTTATAAGCATCCATTTGTGCAGAAGTATCATTTTGTAAAGCAGCAATTCCATCAATATTTTGATAAGTTTTTAATTGTTTAGCATCTAAATACTTGACAGGCAAACCGACTTCTGTTCTTATTGTATATTCTTCATCTAACAATTTCACACCTTGCTGATTACTCGCTAATAAAACTGTAGGAACACGTGTAAAATCAGCATCAATATTAGTTTTTTTGAATATATTTTCTATATCTGTAATAGAATCCAAGCAATTGAAATAAGCATCAATAGCAATTTTTTTGGGAACAATATTTACTAATTTACTTAACGGGGTATCAATTTCATATTGTAATTGAGCAGTACTTGCTGCAGAACTTCCTGTAGAAATAGTTCGTTTATCGATAAGAGCGCATTCTACACCTGCTTCACATAATTCGTGCGCAACTAAAGCTCCTGTAATGCCGGAGCCAATTATAGCAACATCTATTTTAAAATCATTTCGAAGAGGATGATATAAATCAAAAAATTCGTTTTTAACAATCCAAAAAGGTAATCCAGAATGTAAATCCATAGTTGCGAACTTGTTTAAGTTGAAATTTAGTTACCTAAAAAATCAAGCCAAATTTTGATTGTTGACTTTTTTATTACAGAAATCGCTAATATTTCATAATTGGCTTAATGATTGTGATGAATATGATCATAATCTATCAGTTAGATTATTATTTATAAACCACTTAAAAATATTATTATGGCTAAATTAAAACGAAAAGATTATAAACTAAATTATATCGATTACGGTAATAAACTTGCTCAACCCGTTATTTTGATTCATGGTTGGCCGCTTAGTTTACAATCGTGGGAATATCAAATTCCTAAAATTGTAGAAGCTGGTTTTCGTTGTATTGCCTATGATCGAAAAGGTTTTGGAAAATCTTGTGCGACATGGGATCGTTACGATTATGATGCATTGGCTGAAGATTTACATGCCTTGATTGATGATTTACAATTGGAAAATGTTGTGTTAGTAGGTTTTTCGATGGGTGGAGGAGAAGTTGTGCGTTATATTGCCAATTATGGAAACAGTAATATTTCGAAAATAGCATTGATCAGTTCAATTATTCCACTCGTAAAACAAACTGATGATAACGAACACGGCGTTCCACAAAAAGACTTAGATCAGATTGTTCATCAACTTGAAACAAATCGTTTAGAATTTTTAGAAGGTTTTCATAAAGGTTTTTATAATCATGGCTTGTTAAAAAAATCTGTAAGCAAAGAACAATTAGATTTTGATTTTTCGGTTGCTTCGCATGCTTCACCTATTGCAACTTTGAGAGCTGCACGCTCTTGGATGGACACAGATTTTAGAGCTGAATGTAAAATGATAGATGTTCCAACATTAATTATTCATGGAAAAGAGGATCAAACTGTACCAATTAAAACAGCTGGAGATCAAGCTGCAAAATTGATCGCGAAATCGACTTACATTGTGTATGACGATGCGCCGCATGGATTGAATATAACTCATAAAGAACAGTTGAATATGGATTTGATTGAGTTTTTGTTAAATATCGAACATAAAAAAGAGTAGAAGATGGGAAAAGTAAATAAAACAATTGTTTCTAGTTTGGCAATTGCTGGTTTAGGAGGACTTTGCTATGCTTGGCTTAATTTTAGAAAAGTAAAAATACCAACTTATGTAGAAGGTTGTTTTAGTTTTTGATCAAAACAATAATGTTGATAATCAATCCAAACAGAATTTTGATGTAAATCATTGTGGGTACGTCATATCCTC
>NZ_DJDM01000033.1:0-65393 GCF_002431085.1 Empedobacter sp. UBA5924 | reverse complement strand
ACAGTTTTTTGGATATTGCCTTTATTTACAACGAATTACGACTTTCTATTCCCAAAGTATTGTAAATAACCTTTAAATGATATTTCACGGTATTCTCAGAAATATAGAGTTCAGTTGCAATTTCTTTATTTGTAAATCCTTTCTTCACTAATTCGATGATATCCAGTTGTCTTTCCGAAAGATTATAATCACTTAAAATGATTTTCTTTTCAACTTGATTTGCGTTATTCGAATGATTAATCAAATCAGAAAGTTTATTTCTCATCCGTTCATTTTCATTTTCAACAAGTTTTCTTTTTTCGATGTTTATCTTGTAGAATTTATAAAGAACAATTAATAATATGATTAGAATTGTAGAAATAATAACTAGAAATAATCGGATATTTTTTTGATTTCGAACTTCTAAATCATTTCGTTTATTAATAATTTCTCGTTCTAAATTTTGTAATTTTCCACTTTGATTAATTGCATCATAATCAGTTGCAAGATCATTTACAATTAATCTTGTTTTGTATGCTTTTTCCCAATCTTCATTCTGCGCATAATACTAAGTAAGAGATTCATACATATTCAAAATATAAAGTTTTATACTATAATGTTTTGCATAATACAAACCTTTGTTAAAAGCTTCTAAAGCCTTCTTATTGTCCTTTGTTTCTGTATATAAGTGTAAAAGCTTTCTATAAATATTAGGTAAATGTTTGGGAGATTTTTGCTTCAAAATTTCTATACCTTCCAAATAATCTTTTTCTGCCTGAATATAATTTTTATTTAAACTATTCATTGTGCCTAAAACAGAAATATAAAAGCCATAAGTTTCTGCATCCAAATATTTTAAATTAGATTTATTTACTTTTTGAAGCAATTCCTTAACCTTATCATATTTTAAATAATCAAATTGGATGAAGATTCGTTCAATTAAAACTCTTGTCTCAACTTCGACTTTATATTTCGAACTCTTTAAACCATATTTTTCAGCAACGTTTAAATTTTCTTCTGCTTCTGGATAATTTAATAATGTTTTATACGTAAGATATTTTAACAAATACAAATTATATAAATCGTAATTCGTTACGTTTTTAGAATGTATAATACTATCCAATTTGATAATTGATTTATCAAATGAACCAATTTCATTATAAGATGAAATTTTTTTCTTTAGAATTTCGGAATTTATAGTGTTTCCTGTCCCTACCTGGGTAAAAAATAGAGTAAAGAATATAAAAAGTGTTTTGTTATTCATTTTTATTATATAACTGATATTTAGTAAAGTAATTCAACTACCTGTAGGTAGTAATCGTTAAACTACCTCATAACTACTCCTGCAAAAATAGGAATTTAAGTACTGAATCCTAAAATTTGCAAAGAATTTATTTAGCACATAAATCTGGTGTTAATAGCTAATTATTTATTAAAAATGAAGATTATTTTATCTACTTTATTACTACTGTTGTGTAGTTTAGGTTTCTCTCAAAATTTGGATTACAAAAATTTAAAACAATTTATTGGAAATCGTGTAAATGAGTTAGAGGATTTTTATAAGGTTTCTTCTACATCTATTGAAGATAATTTTGGAAACCAAAAAGTAATGTACAATTCAGTAAAAATTGAACCATATACGTTGAATATTGAGGTTGAAACTGAAGGGAAAAATATAAAGCGTATTGTGGTCAAAAATTCTGAAAATAGAACAAGTTTCTTTAAAAATATTGCAGAAGAAATAGAAAAAGAAGCTCCAATTAAGAAAAACTATAAGACGTATTATATCTCTTTAGTTAAGAACTCTACAAAAAAGAAAATTTATCAAGAATCAATTGATCAATTAATTGATTTATTGAAAAAACCGACCACCAATCTAAAAGAAAATTATGGTTTACTGGAATCTAGTCCTCTAAAAACCATAATTACAATCAACGAAACTGAAAGTATTTTAGAAATCAATTAAAATTAAGTCAATATTTAAAACAATTAACAATGAAAAACATTTTTATTTTAGGGTTAGGTCTTATGGCTTCGCTAGCATTTGGACAAGTAGATAAAATTTACAAACATTCTGGTGAGATTATCGAAGGTCAGATTAAGCGTGTGGGAGAATTTACAGTAGAATATACGTATGATGGAGAAGATGCTATACAGTCTTTGAGTAAATATTCTGTTAATAAAGTATTTTACGGGAAAAGCACTCGTATTGAGGATGTTTCTGATAAAATTGAAATTACTGACGATAAAGATTGGGGGAAAGTGATTATTTTGGAAGATAAATCTTTGGTTGCAGGTTTGAAAAAAGGAGATGATTTAAAATCTAAAACAGGTATGATTAACTTCAGAACTGGAAATGGAAAAGATGAGCGTGCAGAAAAAGTTTTAAAACAACAAGCTGCAGAAGTTAGATGTCCATTTATTCTACTATTATCTGATAAAATGACAGGTAAATCGGCAAAGAAAACAGGAAGTTGCTACAAGTACCAGTAATAGGATTACTAAGAACTTTTAACTATATAATGTACTATTAATTATTTGACAAATAAGTCGTGGTAACTCGCGGCTTATTTTCTTTTAAAAAATGAACAAAGAAATAGTGTATTCACGAAAACGCAAACGAACTACAAATTTTGGTTCAAAAAAAATAAATTACTTAGATATTTTGATTGTTGTTTCAATTATTATTGTCACAATCTCAGTTATAATCAACTATTTGAATTAATTTTTTAGAAATACTCGCTACTACTTCACTTTATCTTTGATCCACTTCGCAACGGGTTTCTCAAAATATTCAAACGTTAATGCACTTAAAATTAAAGCAATTACGAAATAAATTCCAATTTTCTGAAAATCATTGATTTTCGGTAAATATTGATTTCCATATTTTATCACAATCATATGAATCATATAAAATGCAAAACTAATTTCACCTAAATAAACCAATGTTTTATGTTGAAGAATTCTCGAAAAGAAACCTTTTTGTAAAGCAAAAATTAGGACAATTCCAACCATCGGAATCCAATAATAAATTCCGTAACGAAAAGCTCTCGCAACATCATTGTGGAAGTAGAAAAAGATTGCCAAAACAGCAATTGCAGCGATTTCTATTAAAGTTCCTCTCGAAAAATTGATAGGCGTATCTTTTATCTTTTTATAGATTTGACAGGTAATAATTCCTAAAATAAAATCGAAACTGCGAACAATTGGATTGATGTAAAAAATCGCTTTTTCCAATTTCATATTTGTTCTGAAATAAGGTTCTGCAAAAATAATAATCGGAATAATTAGTAATAAAATATATTTCAGTTTCGGGAATTTATGCAACCAAATCACATAAAAAGGAAACATCAAATAGAAAAATAATTCGGTCGAAATACTCCAGGAAACGTTATTAATAGAGAAATAAAAATCTTTTACCGGAATATAAGATTGCAATAAAAATAAGTTCGCACCTGCAATATCCCAATGAAAATAACCTTGCCAAACATTGATGATAACAAATGGTAACATGACACAAAAGGTTAGGACATGAAGTGGATAAATTCGAGCAATTCGCGCGATATAAAACTTCTTTTTATCAAAATTTGGATTGTCGATGACTTTCTTTTCGTAATTAAGCGCTATAACAAATCCGCTTAAAATAAAGAAAAAACCAACACCAAGATAACCTTCGAAAAAGACGTTATTTTTTAGATAATTATACCAAGCTAAATCAGTTTTTACAAACGTTAAATGGCTTAAGAAAACGACAAAAGCAAAGAAAAAACGTAAAGAAGTTAAGCTATTTAGCATTAGTCAATAATTTTAATTTCCATTTGATAATATTCGTCAAACATGCGAATAAATTCTTCCAATTTACTTTCTCTTACTGAAATTGTAAACATACATTTATCAGAAAAATGTTTGTCTTTAATTTCTCCAGAAATCCGATAGACATTGCGTTCTACAATTCCTTGTTGATCATAGTTAAAAACCATTTTCACACGTTTTGAAACAAATTTTTCTACAATATTTGCTTCTTCTAACACAACTTGTGCCGCATATTTATAGGCTTTTACCAAACCAGGAATTCCTAATTTTGTTCCACCAAAATAACGTACAGAAACAATTAAAACATTGGTGATTTCGCTTGATAAAATTTGATTATAAATTGGTAAACCAGCCGAACCATTTGGCTCACCGTCATCATTTGCACGATGATTTTTACCATCTATACCAAGAGCGTACGCGTAACAATGATGATTTGCATCGGGATGAATTTCGCGTAATTGATCCAAATAAATTTTGATGTCATCTTCATTTTCAATTGGATAAGCAAAATTAATAAACTTACTACCCAATTCTTTGAAAATTACATCTTCCACCGCTTTCTCGATTGTACGATAATTGTCCGTCATGTTGTATTGAAAAGTAGCGCAAAGATAGTTTAAATAGTACTTTTAAAGAAAAAAGGTTTTATATTTATGAATGATGAAAAAATTTAATATAAATGAAAGCTTATTTATTTTTATTCATACTAATGTGTTCGAGTATTCTTTTTGCCAGAGTATTTCAAAGAAGGAATTTAAAAGGATCATTAATAATTCAATGATAGATTATAATTATAGAATTATTACAGATAATCAAGATAGTATGTTTTACAAAACTGAAAATCTGAAGATTTATAATAGTTCAATTGGAAAATCTAAATTTCAATTTCGTCGTACAATAGAATTTAGATTTTTGAAAAATAATAAAGTAAATTTAATTGATTGCCAAAATTGTAATGAACCATCATTTTGCTATGTAACAAAAAAACAAAATATTTTTAATTATAAAATTGATAATGTTGGTGGGAAATTAATATTTAAGCTACAAAATAAATTTTATAAAATGAGTTTTCTTGTTGAATCAATAAATAACATAGAATTTGAGAAGAATAAATTTTCTGAAATAATTATTAAACGAAAATTTTAATAAATTCAAATAAATCATAAATAAAAAAAGAACCTTAAAATCTAAGGCTCTTCAATTTCTATTCTATTTTCGAAAATATTTAATTCATCATTCAGAAAACGATGTTTTTCAGTTCGTGTTCCTTTGAGTCGAGGAGCTAAAATTCCTTCATTCCAAATAGTATCCGAGCTCAAAATTCGTGCTTCATCCCACAAATCAGCATCAATAAAATGTCGTATGGTATCACTTCCACCTTCAATAATTAAGGATTGAACATTGTTTTCGTATAAATAATCCATCACTTGTGGCAATATTTTTTGCGTAAAATCTAATTGAACAAGTTCTAAATTTTCTTCAGAACAATTTTCAATCGAATTGAAAATTACAGTAGGTTGTGTTTGATCAAACAAATGGAAACTTCTCGGAATCGCTAAGTTTTTGTCAATCGCAATTCTCAACGGATTATTTCCTTTCCATAATCGTGTGTTAAGTTGTGGATTATCAATCAAAGCGGTGTTTTTTCCAACCAAAATAGCTTGTTCTTCCGTTCGCCATTTATGTACTAACTGTTTTGTATATTGGTTTGTAATCCACAATTGTACATCATCACGCCCCATGTATCCGTCTTCTGTTTGCGCCCATTTTAAGATAATATATGGACGTTTTTTCTGATGAAATGTTATAAAACGCTTATTGAGTTTGATACATTCTTTTTCCAAAACACCAAGCGTTACATCAACACCATTTTTCAACAAACGTAAATAACCTTGCCCATTTACTTTCGCAAAAGGATCTAAAGTTCCAATTATGACTTTTGGAATTTCTTTTTCTATAATCAAATCCGCACAAGGAGGCGTTTTTCCGTGATGCGAACAAGGCTCTAACGTAACATATAACGTAGATTCTTTTAATAATTCTTGATTTTTAACCGAATTAATAGCGTTCACTTCGGCGTGCGGTCCGCCATATTCTGACGTAAAACCTTCGCCTATAATTTTGTTGTTATGTACAATAATAGAACCAACAAACGGATTAGGATATGTTGTTCCTAACCCGTTTGTTGCAATTTGTATACAACGAGCCATATATTGCTCATCGATAGATTGTTGTGTCATGCCTAAAAATTATGCATTAAAATCAATATTGAATAATGTTTTCAGTTTGATTTCTGCTTCAATTAATTTTTTACGTTTATCGTCAATTTGTTTGTAAACGTCTTTTAATAAAGGATTATTCTCATTTGCATTCGAAAAGAAATGTACATTATTATCCAATTGATTGATTTCTTTTTCTAAATCCTCAATTATTTTACGTGTTTTTCTAATCTCGTCATCCAATAAATTTCCATTATTTCCAGATTTTACTTTATTGACAAATGATTTCAACTTATAATCGTTCAATTCATTTTTAGAAAGATTTAAAGCATCTAATTTTTTGTGGTAAACATCTGTAAATTCTTGATTGATTGAAGTTTTTTCTGATGGAACTTTTCCTAAACTTGTCCAATTATGTTGGATTTCTTCTAGTTGTTTCAACGCCTCTTCTTTGTTTTCAGAAATCGTTTGATTTTTGAAATCGTCTAAGAAAGCTTGTTTCTTTTCTAAATTTTGTTCCATTTTTTGATTCGCTTGTTCGTGACGTTTTTTGTAACGATCAAAGAATTGATTACATGTATCTTTGAATTCTTTCCAGATTTTGTCTGAATTTTTTCTTGGAACATGTCCAATTTTTTTCCAATCATTTTGGATTTTTTTAATCACTTGTACAGAAGCATTCCAATCCGTGCTTTCCGTATGTTGTTTTGCAATTTCTAACAAAGCCAATTTCTTTTCAAGATTCAGTTGTTGCTCTGATTTTAGATTTTTATAGAAATCATTTTTGATGTGATTAAATTGTCTTGTCACTTCTTTGAAAGCTTCCCAAGTTGCAGAATTTTTATCTTTCGGAACACGTCCAATTGTGATAAAGTTCTCACGCAAAGAGTTTATTTCAGAAATAGCTTTTTGCCAATCGCCATGCGATTTTGTTGTTGCTTGCTCAGAAATTTCTTTGATACGAGCGATAATTTGATTCTTCTTTTCTAAATTATCTTTTTGCTCTTGTTTTATTTTTTCATTCAATTCCCCTTTACGGTCATGAATTTTATTTGTTAATTCTTTGAATTTTTGCCACGTTGGTTCGCGCAAATCTTCTTGTACAGGGACGGCTTCTTCTTTCCATAAACGATGCAAATATTGCAATTCATTCAAAGCTTTTTGCACGTTTTGCTCTCCAATTAATTCTTCTGCACGTTTAATAATCGATTGACGAACTTCCAGATTATGTGCATAATCCAATGTTTGCAATTCCTTATTCATATCCAAATATGTGTAGAAATTATCTAAGTGGAAAAAATAATTTTTGAATACATTTTCAGCATTTTTGCTCGGAATTCTTCCTGCATTGTGCCAACGAGTTTTTAACTCACGAAATTTCTTGAACATTGCCGCCGAAGAATCACTTGGTTCTTGATACAAGGCTTTCAATTCGTCAATAATTTCTAAACGTTCCTTTAAATTATCAGATTCCTTTTTTTCGTTTTCTTTATGAAAAACTGCTAATTGATTTTTAAAATCGTTGTAAACAGCGTTAAATTTTGCTCTAAAAGATGTTTCGTATTTAAAATCTAATTCATCACCACCTTCACTTAAGAAAGCTTCTTTTTTTGCAGCTTCATCTTCTTCTAATTTAGTTTTGAATGCATCACGAATTTGATTAAAATGCTCGCGAATCTCTTGAACATCATATTTGCTTAATAGATTTTTTGCTTCGTTAATCAAAACATCAAAACTAAATTTTTCGTAATCTTTGAACGAAATATCGCTTATTTTTTCTTGGTTCGTTAACTCTACCGTTTTGTAAGATTCCGTGTTAGAGTCGTTTGTATTTGCAGGTTTAGGTAATTGTTCTCCGTCTGCATTTTGCAGGTTATCCATTTCAGTATTCATAAGAAATTAAGTTTTGTTTCTCAAATCTAATAAAATTTGAGGACAATATCAAGTCTATTTTGTACGATTATTCCAAATTTCCCAAGCTTTTTCGGCTTGTAGAACCAACATTTCGTGACCATTTTTTATTTTGGCTCCATTTTGTTGACCATTTTCTAAAAATTTTGTCAATGGTGGATTGTAAATCAAGTCGTACAATAAATGATTTTCGTTGATAAATTGGTAGGGTAGAAGTGGAGCGATTTCAGTATTTGGAAAAGTACCAGCTGGCGAACAATTCACAATAATTTGATGATTATGAATGATTTCTTTATTTAATTCATCATATGAATAATGATTTTCAGTTTTTGTTCTTGAAACTATTTTATATTCAATTTTCAATAAATCAAGAATATAAAAAACCGCTTTTGCAGCACCTCCATTTCCTAACACCAATGCTTTTTTATGATGAGGTTCTAAAATAGGTTCTATCGAATGATGAAAACCATAACAATCTGTATTATGCCCGATTCGTTTTCCATCTTGTATCAAAACTGTATTAACCGCACCAATTGCTTTAGCTTCTGGTGATAATTCGTCCAAAAATGGAATGATTTCTTGTTTGTAAGGAATTGTAACATTAAAGCCCACTAAACCTTCGGTTTCGAATACTTTTTCTACTTCATCGATTTGCTGTAAATCAAAAACATTGTAGACAGCGTCTACAATGTTTTCGTTTTTAAATTTTTCAGCAAAATAAGATTTAGAAAATGAATAGGAAATATTTCTTCCGATTAATCCAAATTGTCTCATTCTTCTGTTTTATTTTTATTGAATTGAGCTTTCACAATTCGGATAATCAACGGCATATTCGCCAATAATATAATTCCGAAAATGAATTTCTCTAAATTATTTTTTACAATGTCAAACTGACCTAATGTGTGTCCCAAAAGAGAAATAACACCAACCCAAAGTACCGCGCCTATAAAACTATAGGTAATAAATGTGCGATAATTAAGGTTTGTAATACCGCAAATAAATGGAATTATTGTACGAACAACAGGCATAAAACGAGCGATAATAATTGCTTTTTTACCATTTTCGTTAAAAAATTCTGTTGCTTTTTCGATATGTTTCTTTTTAAGAAACCACGAGTCTTTTCGTCCTAAAATCCAGCCACCAAATTTTCGTCCAACATAATAATTTACGTTATCACCAAGAATTGCTGCAACCATCAGTAATGGAATAATATATTCGATATGCAAATGGTTTTGATCATCGCTTGCTGCAATCATTCCAATCGAAAAGATTAGTGCATCTCCAGGTAAAAAAGGCATTAAAAATGACATGATAATTAAGCCTGTTTCAGCAAAAATTATCAAGAATAAAATAGCATATATCCAATAACCGTAATTATTGATAATGTCCATTAATACCTTGTCTGGGCGTTGAACAAAATTAGTGATAAACTCAATAATAGATTGCATTTTTTATTTTTTAAGCTCTAATTATATCAGCTCCAATAGCACGTAAACGTACATCGATATCTTCATAACCACGGTCAATTTGATCGATATTATGAATAACAGTTTTTCCTTTTGCAGAAAGGGCAGCTATCAATAAAGACATACCAGCACGAATATCTGGAGAAGTTAATTCGGCTCCTTTTAAAGGAGTTTCGTGATTAAGACCAATAACAGTTGCGCGATGTGGATCACATAAAATAATTTGCGCTCCCATATCAATTAATTTATCCACGAAGAATAAACGAGACTCGAACATTTTTTGGTGGATCAAAACGCTTCCTTTTGCTTGAGTGGCAATTACCAAGATAATTGATAATAAATCTGGTGTAAATCCTGGCCAAGGCGCATCAGAAATTGTTAAGATAGAACCGTCAATAAAACGCTCGATTTCGTAATGTTCTTGTGCTGGAATATAGATGTCGTCATCACGACGCTCTAATTTGATTCCTAATTTTTTGAACACATCTGGAATAACACCTAAATTTTCCCACGAAACATTTTTGATTGTTAATTCAGATTTTGTCATGGCAGCTAAACCAATCCATGATCCAATTTCGATCATATCTGGTAAACATGTATGTTCAGTTCCGCCTAACTTCTCAACTCCTTCAATCGTTAAAAGATTCGAAGATATTCCAGAAATTTTAGCACCCATTCGGTTCAACATTTTACACAATTGTTGAATGTAAGGCTCACATGCAGCGTTGTAAATAGTTGTTGTTCCTTTTGCTAAAACTGCAGCCATAATAATATTTGCAGTTCCTGTTACAGAAGCTTCTTCCAATAACATATAAGAACCTTGCAATCCGTTTTCGTCTACTTCTACACCGTAGAAATCTTCGTCTGGATTGAAGCGATATTTTGCTCCTAACGCAAAGAAACCTTCGAAGTGCGTATCTAAACGACGACGCCCAATTTTATCTCCTCCTGGTTTTGGCATAAAAGCTTCTCCGAAACGAGCTAAAAGTGGTCCCATTAACATGATTGATCCACGTAATGCAGCACCATCTTTACGAAATTGTTTTCCTTTTAAATAATCTAATCGTAATTCGTCGGCTTGGAAAGTAAAATCTCCTTTTCCATTTTTTTGTGTTTTTACGCCTAAATCACCCAAAATTTCAATCAAACGATTGACATCTCGGATGTCTGGAATATTTTTAACACGAACTTGTTCATTGGTTAATAAAACCGCACATAAAATTTGTAGTACTTCATTTTTAGCACCTTGCGGAGTAATTTCTCCTTTCAAAGGTTTCCCTCCCTTTATTTGAAATGTAGCCATTTAGTTGTATTAAATAGTTTTGATTTAACCTTTATTGTTTCGAACGTTTTGGTTTCGATTGTTGTTATTTTGATTATTTCGGTTATTGTTGTTTTGACGATTATTCGAATTTTGGTTATTATTTCGATTGTTGTTATTTTGATGATTACGATTATTGTTTTGGTAACTTCTATTGTTTTGATTGTTGTTTGAATGATTATTATTCGAATTTAAACGATCAGGAGAAACCAAATGATCATCAACTTTTCTCAAATCAATTTTACCATCAGATAATTCGTACAAATGATTAAAAATAACTTGATCATCAACAGTATCTTTATTCCAAAGTAAATAACATTTTTTCATGTGATTGGCAATCGCAAAGTACAAACCTTCGCGTTTTTCGCCTTCTTCCCACGTTACAGCAACATCAATCATTTTACGAATATTGTTTCCGTAATATCTGTATTTATAGATGCTTTTTGGATATTCTACTTTATTTGGTTTACTATTTACCGTATCTTTTTTTGTCGGAATTGGATAAGGAGATTTTACATCCAAATCAAATTCTGCCATGATAAAAAGTTGATCCCAAAGTTTATGTTGAAAATCTGGTACATCGCGCAAGTGAGGATTTAATTCTCCCATTACTTCAATTATAATTTCGGCAAATCCGTTGCGTTCTGTTTCGTCTGTTATTGTTTTACAATGATTTACCATTTCTTGAATATGACGACCATATTCTGGAATAATCAATTGCGAACGAAGTGTATTATATTCCATTAAATTTTCTAATGTATTGGTTACAAATTTACAAAATTCTATCCGATTATTTGGGTAGAAAAGGTGTATTGATTGCTAATTTTTTATTAAATTTTATTCCTCAAAAAAACGGTTATAGTCGGAAGAAGATAAACCGTAAAACAAGATTTTGTCTATTCAATTCAAAATAGTTGAAAATCTTTATCACCAAGGAAAATTAAGTTAAAACCTTTTGGTTGTCAACAAATATAGTATTTTCTTTTAATAATTTAGAATTTTTGGTTTTTGTTTGAATGATTTAAATGAATATATTTTTAATTTAAACTTTATCCTCAAATTACACGCATTCAACGTATCTTTAGGGCAATTAAACAATAAATTATGAAAATAAAGTCGATAATAGCACTTTTTTTTCTCGCTACCACTTTTACTTTTGCTCAAACAAAACAGATTTTAATTGAAAATGTTAGAATTTTAGATCATCAAACTCAAGCATTAACATCGCCGATGAATGTTTTGGTTTCTGGGCAAAAAATTGAAAAAATTAGTTCTGCAAAAATTTCTTCACCTAATCAAGACGTTGTAAAAATTAATGGAGGAGGAAAAACGTTGATGCCAGGTTTGATAGATGTTCATGTACACATGGTATTTGGTTCATTGACGATGGCGCAAATGATGTCGCCAGATATGTCCGAAGAAATGTTAATGAATAAGGTTGGCGAAGCTTCCCACAAAATGTTGATGCGTGGTTTTACGAGTGTTCGTGATGCTGGTGGGCCAATTTTTCCCTTGAAATTAGCCATCGATAAAGGTAAAGTTGCAGGGCCTAGAATTTGGCCTTCGGGTGCAACGATTAGTCAAACAGCTGGTCACGGAGATTTTAGAACTCCTGATGAACGTTCGCGTCGTTTTTTTGGTAAAGCATCTCGTGCAGAGGAATTAGGAGCTACTTTTATTGCTGATGGAAGAGATGAAGTTTTGACTGCAACAAGAGAGAATTTACGTTTTGGTGCGAGTCAAATCAAATTAATGGCAGGTGGAGGAACGTCTTCTGCTTATGATCCGATTGATGTTACACAATATACTTTTGACGAAATGAAAGCTGCAGTTGATGCTGCTGAAGATTGGGGAACGTATGTAATGGTACATGCCTATACGCCGAGAGCTGTGCAACGTGCTGTGGAAGCAGGAGTGAAGTCAATTGAGCATGGTCAAATGTTAGATGAAGAAACATTAAAAATTCTTGCCAAAAAAGGAGTTTGGTTAAGCCTTCAAAATTTGATGGATAATAATGAAAACATGGACGAGCAGCGAAAAGAAAAACGTAAACCAGTTTTGGATGGTCAAGATAAAGTTTGGCCTTTAGCAAAAAAACTTGGTGTGAAGCTTGCATGGGGAACGGATTTCTTGTTTGAACCTGAGTTGAATGATGATCAAAATAGTTACATATTACGTCTTCAAAAATGGTTTACAAATGCCGAAATTTTAAAGATGGTTACGCAAGATAATGGAGAATTGTTGCAATTATCTGGTTTAAGAAGTCCATATCCAGGGAAATTAGGCGTTGTTGAAGAACAAGCTTTAGCCGATTTGATTTTGGTTGATGGAAATCCGTTGAAAGATTTATCATTAATTGCTAATCCTGATAAAAATTTTTTAGTGATTATTAAAGATGGACAGATCTATAAGAATACAATTAAAACTAAAAAGTAAAATTATCGTACATCATAAAAAAAACGAGGTTAATTTTTATTTTACCTCGTTTTTTTAGTTGTAAAAATTAGAAATTTTAGATCTTATTTATTAGCTTGAAATTTGTTGAAAAAGTCAATGGTTTATTTATAAAAAATATTGATTTTGAATGAGTAAAACTGTAAATTAATAATTAAATCTTAATAAAAATGTCAATACTAGAAAATATTTATTATAGAGTAATTCTTCCAGAAGATGAGATTAAAGCAACACTGATAATTGTCCATGGTATGCAAGAACATAGTGGGCGATATGAGAATTTTGCAAAGTATTTGACGGACAAAGGAATTCTAGTTTTGTTATATGATCATTTAGGACATGGAAAAACAGCGAAAATAGAAGAAGATTATAGTTTTTTTAGTTTAGATAGTCCAACAGAAAAACTGATTGAAAATACTAAAATTATGGTAAAATGGTTAGAAGATCAATATCCTTTATTACCACATTTTATTTTGGGGCATTCAATGGGATCGTTTATAACACGTTGCCTACTTCAAGAATATGGAAATCATTTTGATGGTGCTATAATTATGGGAACAGGAGGTAGAATTCCTGGAATTAAATTATTGAGTAGTTTTTTAAGTCTTCTAAATAAATTGATTCCTCATAAAAGAAGTAAATTACTTAATATTATTTTTTTAAAATCAAATAATAAATATTTTAAAAATGAAGAAAATTTTTATGAAACTAATTGGCTTAGTTTAGATGAGTTAAATCGTTTAAATTTTCTGAAAGATCCTCTTTGTGGAATACCTTTTACTGTTAATGGTTTTTATACTTTGATTAATTTAAATATACAAGCAACAAAAAAGAATTGGACAAAAGCTATACCGCAATCTTTACCTATTTATTTTGTGAGTGGAGCAGATGATCCAATTGGTGATTTTGGTAAAGGAGTTTTGCAATCGTATAAAGATTTAGAGCAAAATGGTTTTGAAAAAGTTTCAATAAAATTATATCCAAACTTGAGACATGAAATATTGAATGAATCTATTAAAGAGCAAGTTTATCAAGATATTGTAGATTGGTTAACGGTTTTGATAAATCATAAAAAAATAGAGCAAAAAGACGTTTAATAAATCTTTTTGCTCTAAAAAAAACTATTCTCCTAAAAGAACACCAGAAACATTCCAATAACTGAAACTATTTCCTTCAGGTTTTCCTTGCGGTATTTTTACTTGTATACTATGTTTTCCGGCTTTTAAATTGCCTAAATCTATGAAGTATGGATTTGTGATTGTTCCAGGACACCAATTAGAACGGCTATAATCTGATGATGATAAACCATTATCAAAATTACCAGAAGCAGGATTATAAGCGCGATACGAACCACAATCTTGTCTCCAAGGAACTATATTAAATACTTTTTGTCCATCAAGAAAAATACTATTTTCTTTTGGAACAAACTCATCTCCATTTTCCCAACCGCCATGTCCAGTTGTTGTAAATCTTAATTTAGCATTGTTGTAATCTTCTTTCAGCGTGAATTCTACCGTAAAACCATTCGGATTTTCGAATAAAGTAGGGTATTCTTGTCCAGCCATTTCCATCACATTTGCAGTGTTGAAAATTGGTAAAGCCTTTTTAATTGGCATTGTTGTAGAACCTGATGGATGAACAGAAATATTGGCAGAAATAATATGTCCGCCTTGATCATAATTTCCAATAAAGAAACCGATTAAAACCTCTTGATTAGATAATAAACCTTGGAATTCTGTGATTTCTTGACGATATTTTGCTTCGGTTTCCCAAGTTTGATTTTTTAATTGAATATGATTGAATTTTTTGATTCCAAAAGGTGTGAAAAATCGCATTAATTCTATCGTTGGTGAATAATTTTCAGTTAAAAAATAACCTTGATATTTTTTATTATTTGCTGATGTATAAATTGGTAATTGATTGATTCCTTTTTGTAAACCATCCATAAATGTAATTTTAGAATCACGTGGAATCAAAAATACAGAACCTGTTCTATCGTAAGCATCACCATTTGATTGTTGCGAAACATTTAAGAAAACTTGGCTTCCTACTTTAATTTGAGGAATTTTAATTTTTCGAATTACAACAGTTCCATTTGCAAAGCGATAAATTGAATCATTTGACGAAAAATCTTTACTAAAATTAACTTGTTGATGTGATAAAAGCGGAATATCGACAAATTTACTTTTCCAAATAATATCTTTATATGTCAATAAATCAACTCGATTTTGATGCAATTCTTTTTGAATAAATTGACTTGGAATCAAATCTTTTTCACGTTCTATTTTTGAAGCTCGAATAGTTGAATTATTATTTCGAGTAAATTCTAAGACAAAACCTAAATTCATTCCAATCATTGTTGGAGAAGCATTCAACTCCATATTGTCAACAAACCAAACGTCTATTGTATTCGAATTGATATTTGTCGTCGCTTTTTTACAACGTAAACCTAAAATTCGTTTTGTATCTTTAGAAATCGTGAAAACAGATTTATTAAACGAGACAGAATCATTTGTAATAATAGAATTAGTCGGGTCAAATTGCGTAATCATTGAGATGATTGATGGATTTGTTTTGGAATAATAAAACATTTCATCAGGATAATTTGTCGAAAAATTAAAGCTTTGTTGCTTTCCAATAATTGTTTCTTTTGTATTCGCAATAACTTGTATGGGGTTATTTTCTTCGACTTTCTTTCCGTTCGAAAAGCGTTCATACGTAATTTTGTAGGTTTCCTGTGCATCAAGAACAATAGCCTGAATACAAAAAATTATAAGTAGAATTGATTTCAATTTCATGTGTGATAAATAAAAAAGGTTTACAAACGAATTGTAAACCTATAAAAATATCTGATTGTATGAAAAAATATCTTATACAAAAGCATTAATACCTGTCACATCTGCTCCAGTAATCAATAAATGGACATCATGCGTTCCTTCGTATGTAATTACAGATTCAAGATTTGCAGCATGTCGCATCATAGGGAAATCGCCTACAATTCCCATTGCTCCAATAATTTGACGAGATTCTCTCGCAATATCAATAGCTATTTTTACATTGTTGCGTTTTGCCATAGAAATTTGTTCAGGAGTTGCTTTATTTTCGTTTTTCAACGTTCCTAATCGCCAACATAACAACTGAGCTTTCGTAATTTCTGTAATAAATTCAGCTAATTTTTTCTGCTGTAATTGATAAGAAGCAATCGGTTTTCCAAATTGTGTTCGTTCTAATGAATATTTCAAAGCTGATTCGTAACAATCAATTGCAGTACCAATTACACCCCAAGAAATTCCGTATCGAGCCGAATTTAAACAAGATAGTGGTCCCCGTAAACTACTCACTTCTGGTAAAATTTGAGATGCTTCAATTTTTACATTTTCGAAAACTAATTCACCTGTTTTTGAAGCTCTTAATGACCATTTATTCAAAGTTTCTGGTGTTGTAAAACCTTGCATTCCACGTTCTACAATAACACCACGAATTTTTCCTTCTTCATCTCTTGCCCAAACAACTGCAATATCACAAATTGGTGAATTTGTAATCCACATTTTTGCTCCATTTAAGATATAATGATCACCATTTTTAGTTAAACGAGTTTCCATTCCGCCTGGATTTGAACCATGATTTGGTTCAGTTAATCCAAAACTTCCAACGAATTCTCCTGAAGCTAATTTTGGTAAATATTTGCGTTTTTGTTCTTCTGATCCAAAAGAAAAAATTGGATACATCACTAACGAAGATTGTACTGATGCAGCAGAACGAACAGCCGAATCGCCGCGTTCTAATTCTTGCATGATTAATCCGTACGACATTTGATCCAAGCCTGCACCTCCATATTCTTCAGGAATATAAGGTCCTAAAGCACCAATTGCACCTAATTTTTTCATTAAATCTGGAATATCTTTATGATGTTGCGCGGCATCATCTATCACAGGTTTTATTTCGTTATCCACAAAATCTCGAACAGATTGACGAATTAATTTATGTTCTTCGGTTAATAAATCATCAATCTTAAAATAATCTGTAGTTGAATTCATTTTATGCGGTTTTATTTTATTAAATATAACGATTATTCATTAAATTAAAAATTATTCTGAATAATATTTATTAAAAATTTTAATTTATGAAACTTTTGACTAATTTAGGTAAAAGTTAAAAACACAAAATAACACAAAAAAATGATAGAAAACGAATTAAAAGAATTAGGTATTTCTTCCGAAAATCTTGGAACATCAACAGGAAATACTTGGTTTGGAAAAGGTGAAGAGCTTTCTTCTTACTCGCCAGTAGATGGAAAATTGATTGGAAAAGTAAAATCATCAACAAAAGATGATTATGAAGAAGTGATAAAAGAGGCACAAGTTGCTTTCAAAGAATGGCGAATGGTTCCTGCTCCGAAACGTGGAGAAATTGTGCGTCAATTTGGAGATAAACTTCGTGAGAAAAAAGCTTCCTTGGGAAAATTGGTTTCGTACGAAATGGGAAAATCCTATCAAGAAGGTTTGGGTGAAGTGCAAGAAATGATTGACATCTGTGATTTTGCAGTTGGATTATCGCGTCAATTATATGGTTCGACAATTCATTCGGAAAGACCTTTGCATCGCATGTACGATCAATATCATCCGCTTGGAGTTGTCGGCGTTATTTCTGCCTTCAACTTTCCAGTTGCTGTTTGGTCTTGGAATACGTGTTTAGCGATGGTTTGCGGTGATGTTGTTGTTTGGAAACCAAGTGAAAAAACGCCTTTATGTGCAGTTGCATGTCAGCATATTTTAGCAGAAGTTTTAAAAGCAAATAATATTTCAGAAGGAGTTTCTTCTTTGGTGATGGGCGATAAAACAATTGGAGAATTGATTGCACAAGATTCCCGTGTGGCTTTGGTTTCTGCAACAGGTTCTACGCGAATGGGAATTGAAGTGAATAAAGTTGTTGCAGCTCGTTTGGGTAAAACAATTTTAGAATTAGGTGGAAATAATGCGATTATTGTTACACCAGATGCTGATCTAAAAATTATGTTGACTTCGGCTGTTTTTGGTGCAGTTGGTACGGCTGGACAGCGTTGTACAACAACAAGGCGTTTGATTGTTCATGAATCGATTTATGATAAAGTAAAAGAATCGTTAGTAAATGCTTACAAACAGATAAAAATAGGTAATCCGTTGGATATAGCAAATCATGTTGGACCGTTGATTGATAAACATGCGGTTGAAATGTATTCAAAAGCATTAGAAAAAATTAATGAAGAAGGAGGAAAGATTATCGTTGAAGGAGGAATTTTAGAAGGAAATGGTTTTGAAAGCGGTTGCTATGTAAAGCCTGTTATTGCTGAGGTTGAGAATCATTTTGATATTGTTCAACATGAAACTTTTGCTCCAATTTTATATTTAATCAAATATTTTGGAGATGTGTTAAATGCAATTGAAATTCAGAATAATGTGGCACAAGGTTTATCGTCTTCTATTATGACAAATAATCTTCGTGAAGCTGAATTATTCTTGAGTCAGCAAGGCTCTGATTGTGGAATTGCAAATGTAAATATCGGAACTTCTGGAGCTGAAATTGGCGGCGCTTTCGGTGGAGAAAAGGAAACTGGAGGTGGGCGTGAGTCAGGTTCGGATGCTTGGAAAGCGTATATGCGACGACAAACGAATACAATTAATTATTCGACAGAAGTGCCATTGGCGCAAGGAATTAAGTTTGATTTTTAAAAATTTACAGAGATGAGTACAGTACACGAAAGATTAGCAAAACATATATTGGCAGATGGATATCCGATTGTAATGGATATGGATAAGTCGCATGGATCCTATGTTGTAGACGAAAATGGCATTGAATATTTGGATTTATTTTCAATGTTTGCTTCGACTGCGATTGGTTATAATCATCCACATTTGATGGCGAAAATAGATTTTTTAGGTCGAAATGCAGTCAATAAACCTGCGATGTCAGACATTTATACAAAAGATTACGCCGATTTAATTGATACATTTGAGCGTGTAGCGATGCCGAAAGAATTGCAATATTTATTTTTTATTTCTGGTGGAACATTGGCAGTAGAAAATGCATTGAAAACGGCTTTTGATTGGAAAACAAGATTAAACTTTTCGAGAGGAATTGAGAAAGAAGCAAGTGATGTTATTCATTTTAAACAAGCTTTTCATGGGCGTTCTGGTTATACATTATCGCTAACGAATACGAAAGATCCTCGTAAATACGAATATTTTCCAAAGTTTGATTGGCCAAGAATTGAAAATCCAAAACGAATTTATCCTGTTACAGAAGATAATTTATGCAAGGTTGTTGAGGCTGAAAAACGTGCGATTGAACAAATTGAAAATGCTTTAGAAACACGCAAAAATAAAGTTGCTTGTATTATTATTGAGCCGATTCAAGGTGAAGGAGGAGATAATTATTTTCGAAAAGAATTCTTTCAGAAATTGAGAGAAATTTGTGATAGAGAAGAGATTTTATTGATTTTTGATGAGGTACAAACAGGAATGGGAATGACTGGTAAAATGTGGGCTTTTCAGCATTATGATGTGATTCCTGATGTGATTTCGTTTGGAAAGAAAACACAAGTTTGTGGAATTTTAGCGAATAAAGAAAAGTTAGATCAAATTCCGAATAATGTTTTCAAGGAATCAAGCCGTATTAATTCGACTTTTGGTGGAAATTATATCGATATGTTGCGTTTCAAATTAATTTTAGAAGTGATTGAACAAGAAAAATTAGTTGAAAATGCGGAAGAGAAAGGAAAATATATTTTATCAAAATTGAATGAAATCGCAAAAGAAACGAAGAAAATTCATTCGATTCGTGGATTAGGATTGTTCATTGCGTTTGATTTTTCATCAGATTTGGATCGTTCAGAATTCATCAAAACATGTTTCGAAAATCATATGATTATTCTTCCTTGTGGTGAAAACTCGGTGCGAATGCGTCCTCATCTCAATATTTCCGAAGAAGATACCAATAAAGCAATAGAAATTATTAAATTAGCATTAAAATAAACAGCAAAAGCAACCAAACAAAGGTTGCTTTTTTAATTTTGTAAAAGATAAAACTAAAGTATGATAGATTCTTTTTTCTTCGATTTTGACGGAACATTACAAGGTTTTGAAAACCATGAAATCAGTGATTCGACAATCGAAGCGTTGAAATTATTGAAACAAAAAAACAAAAAAATATACATCGCAACAGGACGAAATATGGTGGATATGCCTGAGCATATTTTTGATTATGGTTTTGATGGTTACATCAATAATAATGGAGGAATGTGCTCCGACGAAAACCGTCAATCATTTTTTGTAGATTACATCAACCCTAATGATATAGAGGCTTTGTTACAATATGATGATGAAAATCCTTTCTCATTTTCGTATATGACGAAAGAAGCGTTTAGTATCAATCGTGTGAATGAGAATGTAGAAAAATCGTTTGCTTATTTTGGAATGGAACTTCCAGAAGTGGTTGATCCTCGAACTTTGCCGAAAGATAATATTATGCAAATGAATTTTTTTGTGAACGAAGAACAAGAAGATTATTTGATGAAAAATGTGTTGACAAACAGTGTAGGAACACGTTGGATAGAATATTTTGCTGATATAAATCCGAAAAATATTAGTAAAATGCGTGGAATAGAGCGAATGGCTGAACGCGATAATTTAGATTTAACTAAAACAATGGCTTTTGGTGATGGTGGTAACGATATTAGTATGTTGAAAGGTTGTAAAATAGGCGTAGCAATGGGCGATGCGAAAGAGAATGTTCGTGAAGCGGCTGATTATTATACAACTTCTGCAGATAATCACGGAATATGGAATGCACTGAAACATTTTGAGGTAATTTAGAAACTTATTTTAATTTTTAGAAAAAAAATCCAGCCTAAGTTGGATTTTTTTTCTTTTCACAATGTTGTGTTAATTACGCATTCTATTGTTGTAGAATTAAAAAATAAAAATTATTTTAGAGTATTAATTAAAAACTACAATATAATGAAACAATTATTACTAGCTGGATTTTTACTTTTTTCGAATTTTGGTTTTGGGCAAGAAAAGCTTATTGTCGATTATAAATATGATATAAAGCATGATGAAGAAAAAATAAAGGAGTTTGAAAGAGAGCAAGCACAAAAAGGAGGAGGTACAATAAAAATTGGAGGGTCTCCAAATATTTATTATCAATTAGAATATAGTGATCATCAGTCCGTTTACAAAAAAATAGAAACCATTAATAATGATCAAAATGGTAGCTCTATGGGGGCTTTTTCAATTAATATTGGAGGAGAATATAAAGCTTTGATTAATGAAACAAGTAAGAAAGAGTTTCGTCAAGAAGTCGTTTTAGATAAACAGAATTTTATTGTGGTTACGCCATATAAAGACTATGAATGGAAAATTACAGATATTGAAGATACGATTTTGGGTCACAAAGTAAAAAAAGCTATTGGTAATGATAAAGGCAAGCAAATAGCAGCTTGGTTTGCACCAGATATTAAGGTTGATGCAGGACCAAATCAAGTGAATGGATTGCCAGGTTTGATTCTGAAAACGGTGAGCGAAACGGGTGGTAAATTTGGTTCGATTATGACTTATGAAGCGGATAAAATTACCTTAAATCCTAAGAAAATGTCTAAAACTAAACCTATGAAAGGTGAAGAAATAACACAAGAAGATTTTAAAAAATTGCAAGATGAATCTCGTCAAAAAATGAGAGAATCTTTTTCAATAGGAGTGGATAAAAAATAATTTTGAATGAAATATTTAGTAATTTTTATAAGCCTTTTTTCTATTGTGTTACAAGCACAAGATGCATTAGAAATTGAATACGAGGAGGTTTCTATTCCTCGTCTTTTTGGGAAGGATGGAAAGGAAGAAAAATTGGGTGATGATTTTATAAAAGCACTTTCTGTTCCAAAAAATTATGTACTACAAATAGAAAAAGGAAAAAGTGTTTTTTCTAAGATTGAGAAAATTAATAATTCTCAAGGGAATGCGTTAGTTACGATGTATGGTATTTTTTCGTATAATTTTGAACAAGATTTCAATCAAAATAAAATGAAACAAGAATGGATGATAGAGAATAAAAAATACCTTGTAACTGATACCATTTCGACACATTATAAATACGAATTAACGCAAGAAAAATCGACTTATTTGGGTTTTGATGTTAAACAAGCAGTTGTAAAATATAATGACAATAATAAATCAATCATTTGGTACGCACCAAGTTTACCCAAACGTTTTGGTCCAAAAGAATTTATTAATCTTCCAGGTCTGGTATTAAAAATAGAATCTATTCGAAATGGAATTATTGATCCATCTTATTCTTTGAAAGCAACTTCTGTTACAACAAAAGATCATTTAGAATTTAAGAAATTATTCAAGGCTAAGGAAATTTCTAAAGCCGAATTTGAAAAGCTGAAAGCTGATTATAACCAACAAAGTTCGAATGAACACCAAGGTGTAGATAAAGATTAACCTAAATAAAAATTATGAAAAAATTATTATTGATTGTATTAAGCAGCTTATGTTATTTTGCAAATGCGCAAGATGTTTTAGAGGTAGAATATGATGTATATACAGTATATGACGCAAGTAAAACTCAAGGTTCAGTTACAATTGACAACCGAAAATTAAGTAGAGATGAAACGATTAGATACTTTACTGAACAAATGAAAATTCCTAAACCTTATATTTTAATAACAAATAAAACGGCTTCTAATTATAATCAAAAACCAACACTAAATAGTGGAAATTCAGTAAGCTACAGTAGTAATCAAGGAAATGGATTATATTACTAAAACTTACTTGAAAACTTTTATATGCACGAATCGGTTGGCTTTGGGATGGATCGAATTATCAAAGATTCTATTCCTAAAATTAATTGGACTATAACGCGCGACAAGAGAAAAGTCTTAGGCTTTGATGTTCGTAAAGCAACTGCAAAAATCAATAAAGAAGAGTTTACAGCTTGGTTTGCTACTTCTTTGTCTTTTCCTTCGGGACCTGATAAGTATATGGGATTACCTGGTTTGATTTTAGAATTAGAAAGAAAAACGAACGACGATGCTGATATGGTTATTACTTATAATGCAACATCTGTAAAAGAAGCTAAGAAAAATGTAACAATAAATCAACCAAAGAAAGGGAAAATTGTTGATTTCAAAACGTATAAAGCAGAAATGGATGCTTTTTTTAAGAAACAACAAGAAATGAATAGCCAAGGAGTAGATAAAGATTAAGTTTATAGTATAGAGAACAATAAATAAATCAACCAAAGGAAAACAGATAAGTCAGTCAGATTTCGAAAAAATGATTGACGAAGAAAACCGAAAATTTAATTAAATCCTTTTTGATATTAATTAATAGTTATTTATAATCTGTGAATATTTTTAATCAATATAATTACACTTTTTCTAAAGCAAACAATTCTTATCTTTGTTAAAGAAGAGTTGAATTAGATTTTATTCTAACAGAATACTTTTTTTATTAATTAAGATTTTTTGATACATGAAAATATTACTTTCGCCAGCGAAGATGATGAATTTGGAAACGAATGCTAAATGGAGAGCAACAACACCTCAATTTTTAGAACATTCGCAAAAAATTATGGATGTTATGAAAGAGATGAGTACAACTGATCTTGAAAAATTAATGAAAATTTCGAAAGATATTGCAGAAATGAATGTGGAGCGTAATCAGGTTTGGAATGTTAAACCTACTGCGAAACAAGCTATTCCAGCAGCTTTAGCTTTCAAAGGTGAAGTGTATAGAGGTTTGAATGCTGAGACGTTAAACGACGAAGCACTTGATTATTTCAATAAACATGCATTTTTGTTATCTGGGCTTTATGGAATGTTGCGTCCTTCGGATAAAGTAATGTTGTATCGCTTGGAAATGGGTTCGAAATTAGATGTTCATGGTTCGAAAAATTTGTATGGTTTTTGGAAAGAAATTTTGACACCTTTTCTAAATTCGAAACTAAAAAAAGGAGAATTTATCTTAAATTTAGCAAGTAATGAATATGCTAAAGTTTTGGATAAAAAATCGTTAAAAGTTCCGATGATTGATGTAGAGTTTCAAGATTACAAGAACGGTGAATTGAAAAAAATCATGATGTATTTTAAACATGCTCGTGGTGCAATGGCGCGTTATTGTGCAGAAAATAAAGTTGAAACTTTGGATCAAGTGAAAGCATTTGACGTGGATGGTTATCGTTTTGATGAGAACCTTTCTACCGAAGAAATTTTGGTATTTACAAGATAATGACTAAAAAAATAATAACTTGAAGACTGCTTTATTAGTAGTCTTTTGTTATTTTTAAATAATATATGAAAGAAAATTTTATCGATAAATTACCCATCAAAATTATTTACTCGTTCCAATCTCTGATTGAAGAATTAGAACGATCTGAATACAATTTTGGAGAGTTTAAAGCTTTTCTAGAATACCTGAAAGCTACTCGACCAGAGTTGATTGATGGTGTTGAAACATTTGAAGATTTTCAGAAAATTATCAAAGATGTTGAGCCTATTATTGAGAAAATTATTCCAAAACCATTTGTAAAATATAATTTAAAAGCGATAACTTTTCCCTTTTCAGATAAATTTATTTTTGCAACGGATCGACTTAAAGAGTTGATTAATAATAATGAATCGCGATTAAAATTCAATTTTGAAGATTTAGATTATGATACATTATATAAGTTTTGTTGTTGCTTCATCTTATCAAAATATTATCATAAAAATTTAGATTTTAATTTATCAAATCAGTTGGTGATAGACAATCAAAATGGTTACAGAACTTATCTTGGTACTGATATAAACCATGACTATTTTCGTATTTATCCATCCGAAGATAAATTTAAATTAACCGAAGATGAAATTGAAGAGTTGTTGAATAATTATGAAGATACAGCTTTGTGGATGAGAAAAATTCCAATTGGATCTTGGATTGCAAAAGGGTTTAATCTTGTTTCATTTTTTGATAATACGACTGAAATTGCACTTTCTAACTTAAAATCTAAATTATTATCTTATGGAGAACCTTTTAATATTGTTCGAAATGATATTATTTCTGCATTAAAATCTATTTTTAGAATCAATAATTTAGAAGTTGGTTTTTCGGCTTATAATTCGGATAAAAATCAATTGGAAATTAGTCATTTATTACAATTGAATGATAGTTTATTGATTGATAATCATAAAAAAATAAAACTGAATGAAATTTTTTGTGCTGATTTAGAGAACAAAATATCGAAATCAGATTATTATGTTGTTTCTAATATTGACGCAGCTTTGGAGAAGTTTCCGCAAGATAAAATGTTGAGAATGGCAAATGAATCTGGTCTGAAAAGTTTGATTCTTTATCCATTGAAAAACGGAAAATCTCATTTAGGTATTTTAGAAATAGGCTCGAAAGAAGCTGGAGTTTTCAATCGAATTAATGCAAACCTTTTGCGCGAAATCACGCCTCTTTTAGAAGAATCTATTTATCGCTATACGGTAGAGTTTGAGAATCAAATCAATGCTTATATACAAACCGAATATACGTCGTTGCATCCAAGTGTAGATTGGAAATTTAGAGAAAAAGCTCGCGAACATATATTGCATCCGGGAAATACAAAACAAAAATTGCAGATCTCTTTTCAAAATGTATATCCAATTTATGGTGAATTGGATGTGAGAAATTCGTCAGTGATTCGAAATCAATGTTTAAAAATGGATTATACTAATCAGATTAATTACTTGATTTTGATTTGTAACGAGTTATATAATCGTACAAAAAAGAATAAATTTTTGGATTATATTGACGATTTGACTGATTTTTTGCAACGAATAGATAATGTAGATAAAATCTATTTCGAAAGCGAATTATTTGATTACATTACGTTGCATATTCATCCTGAAATTCCCAAATATGTAAAGGACAATGAGAAATCAATTATTGAAGAATATCTAAAAAAATTAGATTCTACAACGGGATTATTTTATGTAGATCGCAAAAAATTTGACCAAACAATTGTAATGACAAATTCACTTTTGTCGAACAAATTAGATACTTTTCAGAAAGATGCTCAAGGTGTATTTCCGCATTATTACGAACGTTTCAAGACAGATGGAATTGATTATAATTTGTATGTTGGACGAAGTATTGCGCCGTTCAAAAAATTCTCCTATCAAAATATTCGTGAAATTAGATATTGGCAATTACAGGCGATGATTTCGATGGAGCAATCGTATAAAGAAATTCAGAAAAAAACACCGCTAAAAGTAGAGGTTGCTTCGTTGATTTTTGCAACGAATACCACTATAGATATTTTGTTCAAATTAGATGAGAAACGTTTTGATGTTAATGGATACAACAATGCAAAATATGAAATAATTAAGAAAAGATTGAGTAAAGCTTTTGTGAAAGGAACAAATGAACGAATCAATTTGCCACACAAAATTTGTATTATTTATACCGAAGATATCCTAAAAGAAGAATACTCAAATTATATCAATTTATTAATTGATAAGAAATTTTTGAAAAAAGATGTTGAATATTTGGAAATTGATGATTTGCAGGGTATAAGCGGTTTGCAAGCAATTAGAGTTTCGATTAATTATAAAAATAAACTCGAAAAATATACTAAAATAGAAGAATAAAGAATGGAAAAAGATGATGTATTGCTTAATATTTCGATAGATAGTACTGCCGAAAATATTTGGAAAGTTTTGACAGATGAACAAGCGTTTAATGAATGTTTTGAAAACATAAAAATGACTTGTAACGAATGGAAAGTAGGAGAGAGGATAAAGTTTGTAACGCAAAAAAATAATGAAACGTTGGTAGATGAAGCCTTGATTACATCTATTATGGAGAATGAACGTTTGCGATATAATTATAAAAAACAAAATACAGACCATGAGATTGAAGTAATTTTTAATCTAAAATCTTCAGGTAATTTTACTTATCTATCAATTGAAGGAAAAGATTTTGCGGATGATTTTGAACGCTCACATTCAGAGAATGCGTGGATAAATATGATGCAAGCAATCAAGAAATATGTACAAAAAAAATAACCTTCAAATTTTTGAAGGTTATTTTTTTATATGTTAAAATCCGAAATTCAAACCAAAAACGATTCGCCCTGGATCTTCACCTTTAAAGTATGAAACTGTTGCGGTAATAGATTGTGCTCCGTTTATCCAAAGTCCACCACCCATAGATGAATGCCATTTATTTGAGTCTTCTCCGTTTAACCAAACTCGTCCATAATCAGCTCCAACAAAAAGACCTAATCGAAGTGGAACAACAGCTTTGAAACGTAAAGCATCAAATCGTAAATCAGATGTTTGTAAGAAAACTTTGTCTCCTGCAAAACGACCTAATCGATAACCACGTAAATCCTGATCTCCACCTAAATTAGCCATTTGATAGAATTCCATAAAATTACCCCAAACTGCTTTACCTTTTAGCATAGAAGCAACTGTTAATCTTCCATTTGCAGAAATTTTATGTGTGAAACCTAAATTAAGTTCGGTATAAAAATGATTACGTTCAAAATCTGTCAAATTAGAAATCCACTTTGCATTTGCTAAAAATGTCATGCCTAATTTTGGCAATGATTCGTTATCGTAATTTTTGAACAAATATTTAGCTCCAATTTCTCCGAAATGTTGTCCTTTGAAAACGTCTCTATTAATTGATGGGAAATCTTCGACGATACGATCTTTATTCTCTTCAATCTTTTTGTAACTATAAATTGCAGAAAAATCTAAACGACCATTGTTATTCATAATCTTGAAAATAGACGGTCCAATGCTATAACTTTCTAATCGAACACGGTTATAATCCATTCCAATTTCTTCTTGATTATTCACGGTCTCGTTTCCTAAACCAAAGAAATTTGTACTATAAGTCGGGCTCGTGTAAGCTGCATTAAGATCTAAATTCCACTTACCCAACGCTTTTGTAAACGTTCCTTTATATTTGGCATCCCAACCGCCTGTCGCAAAATAATAACTTAATTGCAAATTGTGACGTTGCGAATATGGTTTACGATCAAAACCGTTGACAGTGTAGGTTGGCGATAAACCAATTTTTATTCCGTCATCAGGATTGTAGCCAATATTAGGTAACATAGTAAAGAAATTATACATCGGTTGTTTGTAATCGTATGTATTAACCTCGTAATCGTTGACAAAATTTTTCGATGTTAAAAAGGTAGATTCAGATGCATCGCTTCCGTTTGCGTAATCATATACTTTTACTTTTGCAGAACGCTTTACTTCGTATATATCGTCATCTATTCCACCAATAATACGAACTAAAATAGCGTTATTTGGCTTTCCTTCAACCTTGAATTTATCTTTTCCGTTTAATCCATATAAACGAATTTCTTTCGTTTCTTTTTTATCAAAATCTTCATCAAGAATTAAAGTTCGATCTTGTCCTGAATAGATTTTTACATTTGTTTTTCCCTTTGGTAAACGAGTGATCACAAAATCTTCATCTTCGTTTGTTCCTTTCAGAATGATTAATTTGCGAAGAACTTTATTATATTCTTCTGCAAATTTTTCTAATTTAGATTTTCGGGCAATAAGATTATTGATTACTTCTTGATCGTATTCTTGTTTTGTTTCTTCAGGAATTAATTCAAATGATTGTTTGATATAATCATCACTCAAATTATCTTGAATATATTTTGCTTCTTTTATCCATAATTCAAGATCGGATGATTCTAAAATGGCTAAATCCAACGGATAAGGTTCTCTATTGAACCATTTTACATTTTTGATATCATCTTTATAATCTTGCATATGTCTCAAAGGAGGAATTTTCATAATTAAATGAAAGAAAAGTCCATCATAACGTGGAAATGCTTGATCTCTATCGCGTGGAATTGGTTTATAAATAGTTTGTTTATTTTCTTTGTAAACGCCCCAACGCCATTGGTCAGAATGTCGATCCCAATCTCCAACTAACATATCAAAAAGTCGTGCACGAATATAGGCTTGCTTATCCACGACAACATCTTTGTTTTTGTGAATCGCAGCCAACATATCATCTGTGCTAACAATATCTTTTGGTTTTCCGAAAACACCGTCTTGATATCCGGACATTGGTCGTTCTTCTATCATGTATAATTCATCACCAAAATTTTCATTATATGCTTTCAAGGCTTCTTGTTTTGGAACATAATATAATTTTGGCGTAGAATGCATAATATTGATCGGTTTCATCAAATTAGCAACTGTTAATGGATAATATGGATGATTGGTTGTATAGAAATCCATCAAAAATTTCTCTGTGAACGAATCTTCAAATTCATCTGCAACATATTTATTTTTAAACGCTACTTGCTGAATAAATTGCGTGGCACTTTTCTTTACCGATCGCATATTGTATTCTTCACCTTTTGCATTTGCCAATCGCAAACTTTGCGTTTGATGTCCACCACCCATTCTAACTGGGGTTAAACCTCCATTTAGCTGACTTAAATTAACGGTATTAGCAGTAATTGTTTGTCCATATGTTCGACGATAATGGCGACCAAAAAAGAATTTATACGGATCAGATTTACGTGTATCTTCTAATGGATATACACTTGTTTCTTTCGTTTTCGGCATTTTTTTATCATCATAAACTTGAGCCAAATATTCCTTTTTCTTTTCTGTAATTTGTTTTGCTAATAATAATTCGATTCCACCGTCTTTAAAACCATAGAAATTAGCTTTAGAAGCACCATTATCATACAAATCTAAGACAACAAAACCATTATCTCCGTAAGAAAAATCGTTTTTACCAACCGCTTTTGCCGATTCTTTTTTAGAACCAGAACCACTGATAATTTGTTTGACATTGTTTTGCTGAATGTATTGCAAGTTGTGATCGTGTCCAGAAACAACAATTACATTATTTCTATTTTCGATAAGTGTTGCAATACGAGAAGACATCTCTCTGTATTTGAAATTATTAACATCCTGAGGGCTAAGACCTGTTGTGCTTCTCAATAAATTGATAAAAGATCCGATTACAGGTAATGGAACTTTGAAATTATCTCCTAATGGATAAAACTGTTTTTTGAAATCAAATTGTCCACCATGTGTTCCGTTCGAATATAACGGATGATGCATTGTGATAACAGTTGTTCTGTTTTGATATTTGTTCAATTGCGATTCTAGTTCTTCGAAGAAAGCTTCGCGTGATTTGATATCACATTTTTCATTCAGGCCAGGATGTTTATCCCAATCTTGCAAATACCATTCAGAATCTATCGCAATAATTCCGATGCTATCATTTACATTTATTTTATCAATTGGACACGCATCTTTTGGTAAAAAAGCTTTTTTATTACCCAATTGATTTTTGACTAATTTTTCTTGTTCTTTTAATCCTTTTACACCATTTCGCCAATCATGATTTCCTGGAATAAAAAGAGTTTTTCCTTTAAATTCTTTCGCTAAATCAATCTGAAATTGAAGTTTTTCTCTACTTGTTGTATATTCAGCTTTTGTAGAATCTGTTACAATTCCATTTTCGTAAACATTATCACCTAAAAAGAAAAGGTAAGAAGAAGAGTCAGCTTTCGCCAATTGATTTTTTAGAATTTCTAAATTTTGTTTATTTTTTGGTTGATCAAGATCTCCTGCATCGCCAATTAAATAGATAGATTGAATTTTATTTCCTTCTACATTTTGTACTTTTTCTGTCTTAATGTTTCTCCCATATTGAGGATGTTGCGTAGCGCAAGATGTCATATAAAGGCAAGAACCTACTAAAGCCAAAAAAGGATAATTCAATTTTTTGTTGTTCAGTGTTGGTAATAATTTCATACATTTAAGCGTTAAAAACTTGTGATGAACCAATTGTTATTAGATATAGAAAACTATGTTTTCAATCTGTTCAAAGATAATCTTTCTTTAGATTTTACGTATCATAATTTTATGCATACTGTAAAAGTTGTAGAAGCTATAAAAACTTTGAGCGCGGAGGAACAAATCTCTACAGATTTACAAGAGAAATTATTAATTGCTGGTTGGTTTCATGATACGGGATATACAAAAACCGTGCAAGGTCATGAAAAAGAAAGTGCAAATATTGCAAAACAGTATTTGAGCGAGCATAATTTCGACGAAAATTACATCAACGAAGTCCAAGATTATATTTTAATCACAACATTAAATAGTGTTCCGAAAAATATAGGTGAAGCAATTGTAAAAGATGCAGATAACTATCATTTAGGACAAACCGAATATCCTAAGATTTCTGAGTTGTTACGTGATGAAATTGCCAAAATTTGTCACAAAGAATTTTCGGACTACGAATGGCATCTAGAAAATAGAAATTTCTTTCTAAATGTTCATCATTTTTATACAGATGCCGCAAAAAAACATTGGCAAAAAGGAAAAGAAGAAAACTTAATTTATACACAAAACAAAATCAAAGAGATAGAGTTGATTGGTGATATTCCTAATAAGTATGAAATTAAGAAAAAGAAAAACGATAAAATTCAGCAACCAGAACGTGGAGTTGATACACTTTTTCGTGTGACGTTAAATAATCATACTCGTTTAAGCGATATTGCGGATAGTAAAGCCAATATCTTATTGTCTGTAAATGCTATCGTGATTTCGATTGCACTTTCTACTTTGGTTCCAAAATTAGGAAGTCCAAAGAATGAATATTTACTTTTACCTTCAATTGTAATGCTTTTATCAAGCGTTGTTTCAATTATTTTTGCAATTTTAGCAACTAAACCAAATGTAACGTACGAAAGTTTTAACGAAGAAGATGTAAAAAACAAAAAAGTGAATTTACTTTTCTTCGGAAATTTTTATCAAATGTCGCTTGATGCCTACGAAGAAGCGATGCAAGAACTTATGAAAGACCGCGATTATTTATATAATTCTATGACAAGAGATTTGTATTATTTAGGAAAAGTTTTGGAAAGAAAATATCGTTTGTTAAGCATCACGTACACAATTTTTATGATCGGAACAATTTTATCCGTTCTAACGTTTGCTTACGCGATGATCACAAATGTTGCTTAATTATTTCTTTACTTTTTCGAAATCGAACGCAATTTTACTTGATTCATCATTACTAATCTCAGCTTTTAACTGATTTCCAACTTTCCAATATTTGATAAGTTTAGGAAAATCATTCTCTAGATTTTCTAATGTAAATGAATTTCTATCAGAATTGATCAAATCAAAATCAGTTGTCTCATTTTTAGTTTTGTCCAAGTTAACTTTCAATATCCATTTATCATCAATCTTTGTGATAGTAAGATGTTCCTGCGAAATTGTATCATTATTTTTGATAGTAAAACCACAACCTAAAAAAGTGTTTTTATCAACTTTTTTCCAGTTTTCATACGTTTTTCGATCCGATTTTTCATTTGTTCTAATCCATTCTCCAACCAAAAAATCAAAACTTGGTTTATCAGCAGAAGTTTTAGTTGATTCGCAAGAATTCAACAAAAAAATAAATAAAAGAAGAAAAGTAAATAGTTTCATATTAGTGTGCTTAATAGTAAAAATAATCAATTTGAAATAGTTAAAATGATAGAAATGATTTTTTCTCAAAAATTTTATTCTTTTATGTATTATTGGTTTACTTTTTGTGTAATTCGTGGCAGTTAAATTAGGCAATAAACAAAAGGTACACTATTTTTGAAGTATGCGACTTTCTACAAAACAAAAGTTTTTTCAATACATTAAAAAATCATTTAATTTTTTTCAAAACTTGTTGAACCTGTTAAAATTGGTTTTATCAGAGCGACAATTTTTGTATTTATCGTGTATTTTAGTAGCTATTTCATCTGCTTTTGCAGTGATTGTGCTAAAAACTTTTGCGCACAATGTTTTTCAATTTACTATTTATATTAATAATTTAGTCAAACTACCTTATATCAATAGTATATTGCCAATTATAGGTATTTTGTTGACGGTTTTTGTTGTGCAGAAATTTTTGGATGGTTCGATAGAAAAGGGAACTTCTCAAATTATGATTGCTGTAGCTAAAAAGTCTGGAATAATGCCTAAAAAACAGATGTATGCTCAGATTTTAACGAGTTCCTTAACAGTTGGTATGGGTGGTTCGGCTGGTTTAGAATCTCCAATTACAATTACTGGTGCAGCTTTTGGTTCTAATTATGCACAATATTACAGATTCAAATACAAAGAAAGAACACTTTTGTTGGCTTGTGGTGTTGCAGCTGGTATTGCGACTGCATTCAATGCACCAATTGCAGGTGTTTTGTTCGCGATAGAGATTGTATTAGCGGATATGAGTGTTACTGCTTTTATTCCTTTATTGTTATCTTCTGCAACAGGAGCTTTAATTGCCAATTTAACATTAAAAAGCAATATGTTATTATCCTTTCGTTATGCGTTAGGATTTGATTATCATAATGTTATTTTCTATGTGATTTTGGGTGTTTTAGCGGGGTTTGTTTCAGTTTACCATGCTCGATTATTTCGTAAAGTTGAACATTTGATAGGGAATTATTCGGATAATGTATATTGGCGAGCGATTGTTGGAGCGGGAAGTTTAGCAATATTGATTTTCTTTTTCCCAACATTATTTGGTGAAGGTTATGAGAGTATAAAATATTTAGCAAATGATGAAGCTGGTTTTATTTTAAATAATTCATTGTTAGAGAGTTTTAGAACGAATCAATGGATAGTTTTAGGATTTGTTTTTGTCACAATTTTAATCAAATCTATTGCAACAGGTTTAACTTTAGGAAGTGGAGGAAACGGAGGAAACTTCGCGCCTTCGTTATTTGTTGGGTCATATCTTGGTTTTTTCGTTGCAAAATTCTTTAATTTAATCGGTTTCAAAGAAGTTCCAGTCGGTAATTTTACTGTTGTTGGAATGGCAGCTGTTTTAAGTGGGTTATTTCATGCGCCATTAACAGCAATTTTCCTAATTGCCGAAATTACGGGAGGTTATGGATTAATTATTCCCTTAATGATTGTTTCTTCGATAAGTTTTGCAATTTCAAAACGATACGACAAATATTCGATGGATATATACGCAATAGCAGAAAAAGGAATTGTTTTTACATCTGATAAAGACCGAAATTTGTTTAATAAAATTGATTTGTTTTCGATTTATATCAAGAATATCAAAACATTGACGGTTTACAATTCAATTGAAGATATAAAAGAAATTTTTTCTACTACAACACAAGATTTTATTCCAGTCCTCAATGAAGATAAATCGATTCATGGAATTATAGTTTTAGATAATATTCGATCATTTATTTTTAATGATAATATTGATAAAAGTTACTTAGAATGTATAACAGAAGCAACTTCGACATCTATTTTTACGAATGCTGCTAACGTGATGAAAATGATGGAAGCAAAAAAAATAGATTATATTTTACTCACTAAAAAAGGTAAATTTGAAGGTTATGTAACCGAAAGTTTATTATTAGAAAGTTATCGAAGTAATTTGAATAAGTTGAGAATTGAGTAGAAATATTTGAATATAATATACAAAAAAAGCCTCTAAAATAGAGGCTTTGATTTATAATTCTTTTTTCATTTCGTATTGTTTGTCGTACAATTCTAATCCCATTGATTGAATAAAATCATTTGTAGAGATTTCTCTTTCGTCAACATTAATCATTTTAATTTCTTTGTTCTTCAAATCGCTGAAAAGGATGGAAGCTAAATAACGATTTCTATAATCGTGATGAACACCAAATTGATAAATACGTGTATTATTTTTGTTGATAATTTTGTAAGCAACTAAAATTCCATCTTCATAAATTCCATTTATTTGACAATCTTCGATGATATTTTTTACACTTTGAATATCATTTTTCCAAGTAGGTTTTATGTCCCAAAAGTTTTCACTTGTAATCAAATCTAAATCACTAAATTCTACAATTTCATGTAACGGATTTACGACCAAAATAGGAATTCCTTTGTAACTATTTAAGGTTCTTGTTTTTTCAAAACCACAAGCTTCGTAAGCGTTAATTGCAAAATCATTTTTAGTATTTACCTCTAAAAATATGTTTTTCACTTGATGTTCTTTCAATTTGGGAAAACTAAAATCTAACATTTGTTGTGTTATTTTTTTTCCGCGATGTTCAGGAGAAACTCCTGTTCCACCAATATAGGCTGTTTTTACATCGTTATAATTTCGAATTCCGTAAAGTAAAAAGCCAATTAATTTTCCATCAATACTAGCACCTATAGAATAATCAAGATTGATATCTTCCATTTTTAATTTTCCCTGAAATTGTTCAGTCGAAAGGTTGATAGAAACGTAATAATTTTGATAAGAAAGATTATATAAAGATGATAATTCTTCCAAATCAACATAAGTTAATGAGTGTATTTTAATGTTTGTTTGCATAGCTGTAATTTGCAAAGCAAAAATAGCCCCAACATTTAAGATTTTTCTAAAAAAAAATCTTAAAAAATCTTAAAAAATTAAATTTTATTTGAACAATGTAATCCGATTTTGATAAAAATATAATTTATTTAATATGATTGACTGAATAATTCTACATTAAATTTAAAAATAGTGTAGAGGATAGCAAATATAATTAAGAAAAATTCTTTTTTTTATAATTTAACATAAGCTTATTGTTAATTATACTGAAGAAAATTCTGTAATCAATAAATTTGCATACATTTTTAAAACTAAAACTACGAGAGAAGTCTAACTTTCTCCTCATTTGTTGAAACAACTATTCTTCTCTCGATTTTTTAAAAAAATACTCCCTAAAGAAATCTAGTAAAGTGTATTTCGTACACTAATTAAATTGCCAAATTCTCAAAATTTCTTTCCAAAACTTATTTCAAAATATCTATTTCTCAAAAAATATTTAAACATATGATGAATTTAATAAAGCTTTGAAAAATTATTAAAAAATGATTAACGAACATTTGTTAGTTTTTTTCTTTTGATTATTTTAGTCGTTCAAATTATCACAAAAAAAATGAGTAAAAATTTAACAAAATTGGCTTGTCTAGCTATATTTTGCAGCTATAGCTATGTCTCTGCTCAACAGAAAACGACAGATAGTGTGGTTGTAGAAAAAGTAGAATTAATACAACCAAGAGAAAACAAAGACAAAGTTGATGTGCAGTTTTATGGATTTATCAGGAATGATATTTTTATGGATACGCGTCAAATGATTGGAGCAGGAGAGGCTTTGGTGCCGCTTTATCCAAAAGATCGTTTATCGGATGTAAACGGTGCTGATATCAATGCAGCTTCTAAATTTCACATGTTATCGATTGTTTCGAGAGCTGGTGTTAATTTGAAAGGTCCAGAATTACTTGGAGCTAAAACTTCTGGTATTTTAGAGGGAGAATTTTTTGGAGCAACAGAAGGAGGAATCAACGAGTTTCGTTTGCGTCACGCATATGTGATGTTGGATTGAGAGAAAACGCAATTATGGATTGGACAATATTGGCATCCTTTCGTTGTGTTAGAAGCTTTGCCAAATGTTGCAAATTATGGAACTGGTGCGCCTGTTTATGCTTTAAATCGTAATCCTCAAGTTCGTTTAACGCATAAATTTACTGACAAATTTAAAGTTATTGCTGCTTTACATTCTCAAAGAGATTTTACTCCAAATACAGAGCCTTTCCGAAATAGTGGAATGCCAGCGGCTCATCTTCAATTTCAATATAAATCACAAGTTTTTACTGCCGGAATTGGTGCTCAATATGAAAACTTGAAGCCAAAATTATCTTCAGGAAATCCACCTGTTAAGTCTAATGAACGAGTTGAAAATGTTTCGTTTATGGCTTATTCAAAGTTAAATACAAAACCTTTACAAGTAACTTTTGCTGGATATTTGATGCAAGATGCGTCGTCTTTTGTACAACTTGGTGGAATTGTAGGTTATCAAACAAGTCCGATAGCTGTTGAAACATACAAACCGATGAATACACATAGTATGTGGATTGATTTGCAACAAAACTCAACAGGAAAATTTTCGTTCGGATTATTTGCAGGTTATGTTAGAAATAATGGTGTTAAAGATCCTGTAGAAGAAGCAATTGCATCAACATCTTATGGTGTAACGACAAATTGGGGCGCAATTTCGGCAACTCCAGGTACACGAACTGTAAATTATTTGTACAAAGTAGTTCCTCGTTTAGATCTTACCTTAAGCAAAGCCTTAAAATTTAGATTCGAATATGATCGTAGTACAGCACAATGGGCAGATGCGACGATAAAAGGTACGGGAACCGAAAACAAATATTTAGCAAATAACAATAGATTTCAACTTACCACATTATTTAACTTCTAATATCACACAAAAAACATGAGTACAAATACTTTAGATACTTCGCAAACAGTAGCGAAGAAGGATAATATTTTCCAAATTATTTTAGCATCATCTGTCGGAACCTTAATCGAATGGTACGATATGTTCTTGGCAATCATCTTAGCTAGTGTATTATCAACACAATTATTTCCTAACGATGGTTCGTCACATTTCTTAGAAACACTTGCAGTAGTGGTTTCATCATTTATGTTTCGTCCGATTGGTTCATTAATTTTTGGAAGTATTGGAGATCGTATTGGTAGAAAATATTCATTCTTAGTTTCTTTAATTATGATGGGAGCAGCTACATTCTTGATTGGTTGTATTCCAACTTTTGATAGTGTAGGTTGGTTTGCTCCTGTTTTATTATTGTTTTGCCGCATTATGCAAGGACTTGCAATTAGTGGAGAATATGCAGGTGCGGTAATTTATGTAGCAGAACATGCTCCAGCAGAGAAACGAGGATTTTATACAGGGTTTATTCAAGCAACTGTTCCAATTGGATTATTATTATGTTTAACAATTGTTTTCTTAACACAATCATTTTTATCAGAAGAGGCTTTTGCAAGTTTCGGATGGAGAATTCCATTCTTATTTAGTGGAATATTAGTGATTTTGAGTTACTTTATTCGTCAACGTTTACATGAAAGTCCAATTTTTGAACAACTAAAAAAAGAAGGAAAAACATCTAAAACTCCAATTAAAGATGCTTTTACAACTCCAGGAAATGTAAAGTTAATGTTAAAGGCTATTTTTGGAGGAAATGCTGCGCAAAGTACAATTATGCAAACAACATTATTCGTAACACTTTTCTTCTTGCAAAGAGCGGTTAATTTACCTTACGAAACAGTTTTAATTGTTGTTTTATGTTCTACATTATTTAGTTCATTTTTCTATCAATGGTTTGGTGCATTAAGCGATAAAATCGGGCGTAAACCAGTTATGTTAGGCGGAATGATTTGTAGTTTTATCTTAATTCCATTATCATTTTTCTTGTACATGAAATTAGGAAATCCAGAAGGATTGAAAGAAGTTCATGATATTTCGAATTTAGCAGTTTTCGGAATTGTTATTGTAAGTTTAATTACTTCAATTGCAGGAGCAGCAACTTACGGACCACTTGGCGCATTTATGTTAGAAATTTTCCCAACTAAAATCCGTTATACAAGTATGGGATTTGCACAAAATATGGGAAATGGATTTATTGGTGGAGCAACGACTTTTGTAACGGAATTAATCAAAAGTACGATTATCGTTACGGCTGCTATGTCGCCTTATATCGGATTAGCTTATCCATTGATATTAATCTTTATTGCGATTTTAGTGAATTACTTTACAATTCCAGAAACATACAAAACAGATTTAACAGAAGATAATTAAAATCAATAATAGACAAAATGTAAAAATCCTTCAAGCAATTCTTGGAGGATTTTTTTAGAGGAATTAAATTTCAATGCAAAAAAAATCCACTCAAACGAATGGATTTTTTTATTGTATCAGAAATATTATTTTTTCTTTTTTGTATCAACTGCTCCTGATAATTCAGATCCAGCTTTAAATTTAGCTACTGTTTTAGCAGCAATTTTAATTTCTTTTTTAGTTTGTGGGTTGATACCTGTTCTTGCAGCTCTCTCAGAAGTTGAGAAAGTACCGAATCCTACTAAAGCAACTTTGTCTCCTTTTGCTAAAGCTTTAGTTACATTTTCTGTAAATGAGTTTAAGGCTTTTTTAGCAGCTTCTTTAGAAATTCCAGCGTCAGCTGCAATCGCATCGATAAGTTCTGATTTGTTCATAGTTGTAACTTTTTAAATTAATTTATACACAAATATACTCTTTCCCTTTATTTGTGCAAGTTTCAACGCAAAAAATTTCAAGAAAAATGCAAAATTTTATGAAATCTGTGTCAAAAATCAGTAAATAAGTACTTATTTTACGAATAAGGTATCCTCGTTTTGATGTCCATTGATGAAATCTTTGGCTGTCATACGACGCTTTCCTTCCGGTTGAAGTTCTAAAATTTCGTAAACTCCTTGAGGTAGATTGATATAAAGGTTATTTTTTTGTAAAATTAATTGATAATCTTCTCCTTCAACAACAATATCCGTTTTTAGACCTGCATATATTTTTAACGATTTATAATTTTCGCCATTTCCAAAAGTTGTCCATGCACATGGATAAGGAGAAAGTCCTCTAATCTTATTGTGAATAGTATTGATTGAATCGTTCCAATCTATTTTACAATCTTCCTTAAAGATTTTTGGAGCATGTTTTAATTCTGTTGTTTCATCTTGCGGATGAGGTTTTAATGAATCATTTTCTAAACCATCCAACGTTTTCACGACTAATTTCGCACCGATATGCATCAATTCGTCATGAATTTTACCAACATTATCATTTTCTCCAATTTCTACTTTATCAGAAATTAAGATATTTCCGGTATCAATTTTTTCATCAATTAAGAAAGTTGTTACTCCAGTTTCCTGATCACCATTCATCACAGCCCAATTAATTGGTGCAGCTCCGCGATACTGAGGAAGAAGTGAACCGTGTAAATTGAATGTTCCTTTCGACGGAATTGACCAAACAACTTGTGGCAACATACGAAAAGCTACAACAACAAAAACATCAGCATTCCAGCTTTTTAATGTTTCGATAAAAGCTTCGTCTCGTAATTTTTCTGGTTGAGCCAAAGGCAAATTATGTTCAACTGCATATTTTTTGACATCAGAAATATTCATTTTTTGTCCTCTACCAGACGGTTTATCTGGAACAGTAACAACTCCAACTATTTCGTGATGACTATTTGTATTGATTTCATTCAAAGATGTCGCCGCAAATTCGGGCGTACCCATAAAGACTACTCGCATTTTTATTCTATTAGTTTATAAGAATCGAATCCAATTGGTTGAACTCGCATTTCGTCTATCAAATATTGCAATTCTTCGACGATTTTATCTTTTGGCGAATTTATGAATTTTGAAAGGATTTCGGCTTGCGTTTTTGTACCTTCTTTCAAATATTCAATTAAATCGGTTGAATTAAAGTTTTCATTTTGTTTTTTGGATTGACAAACATCGCATTTACCACAATTTTGATCAGATTTTTGATTAAAATATCCAAATAATAAACGTTCTCTACAAATTGTATTTTGTTCGGCATAATAAGCCATAGCTTGCAAACGTTTCCAATTATTCACTTGAATTGCTTCGAAATCTTTCCACAATTTATTTTTAAACGCATTAGAATCGCGCGGAACAAGAAATCTAAATCGCGCTAAAAATCGATCCGAATAATCAATAGAACCATTTTTTGCATATTCGTGTAAGCTATTCCTAATGTCGCCAATACTCATATGCAATTCAAACGCCATTTTACTTTCCGAAATTTCTCTATTATAAGTGTAAATTCCAGGGTAATGACGTTGTAAATAATCAAAAATTCGGTTTTCATTCAAATTAATCGAATGTGGTGACGCCAAAATTTGAATGCTACTATTTTGTGAATAATTTTTTTGCTGAATGATTTCTTTCGTATTTAAAAACTCTAAAAATTGAAGAACCATTTTAAGATTTAAACCAAATTTTTCGGCAAATTTTGGAAGATCCAATTGATAATTCATTTCCGTTAATTCGCCTTCCGCTAATTGCAATTGACTAAACAAACAATTCCCAATTTTGATAAAATCTTGTTGCGAAGGTAAATTCGCTTTGAAAATATTTTCTGCTTGAATTCGATCATCAGGATTGTACAAATAAATTCCATACGATTCCTGTTCATCACGTCCAGCGCGCCCAACTTCTTGGTAATACGCTTCTATTCCTTGTGGCAAATCGATATGAAAAACGGTACGAACATTTGGTTTGTCTATTCCCATTCCAAACGCATTTGTCGAAACCATAATTCGCGAATTACTTAACATCCAATCTTGCTGTTTTTGCTCTTTTTCGTCTTTGGTTAATTTGGCGTGAAAAAAATCGGCATCAAATCCATTTTGACTTAAAAAACTTGCAATTTCGTAGGTTAATTTTCGATTTCGAACAAAAATAATACTCGAACCAGGATATTTTTTTAAATAATAAATCAAATCATTTTTCTTATCAGCTGAAAGAAAAACATTGTACGAAAGATTTTCCCTTTTTAAAGAAGATTTAAATACTTCGGGATTATCTAACTCTAATTTTTCTACAATTTCTTGCTGAATTTTTTCTGTCGCTGTTGCAGTCAACGCTAGGATTGGAACTTTAGGAAGAATAGTTTTTAACCTCGAAATTCGATGATATGCAGGTCGAAAATCATGTCCCCATTCGGAAACACAATGCGCTTCGTCAACTGCAAGCAAACTAATATTGATTTGTTTCAATCGTTCAACAAAAATTCTACTTTGCAAACGCTCTGGTGAAACATATAATAATTTGATTTTGTTGTTTTGACAATCGTCCAAAATTTTCCCAATTGTATTTTGATCAATTTCATTGGTGATATATGCCGTAGAAATTCCTTTTGATTGTAAATTCTGAACTTGATCTTTCATCAACGCAATAAGCGGCGAAATGACCAATGTTAATCCATCAAAAATAATCGCAGGAACTTGATAACAGATAGATTTTCCGCCACCAGTCGGCAAAATTGCTAATGTATCTTTCCCTTCCAAAACACTTGCGATGATTTCCTCTTGCGGCGTTTTGAAAGAAGAATAATTCCAATACTTAAAAAGAATTTCTTTTGGTGTCAAATTACAAAGCTTTGTTGTAAATTTAAGTAAAATAGTGTTATTCTTCAAAAATTATATATTTAAAACCTATGAAGTCAAAAAATCTAATTTTATTTATATTGTTGATGGTTTCATCATTGATTTTTGCACAAGAAAAAATTAATAATATTGAACTTTCTATTGGAAATTCAAAAGATTTTTTTGAGAATGTTTATGTAAAAGACCTTGAATCTCAACAAAGAAAAATGCTTAAAGATGGATTTTATATTCTTGAAAATTCTTTTCAGAAAGGAAAATTTGAAATAAAAAATGAATTAATTAATGGAGATATTGTTTTGTATGAAGGAGAAAGTTATAGAAAAGAGTATGCGATTCAGAATTCTAAAATTATAACATTAAAAATATATCATAATGATTTGTTAGAAACTGATACATTTAGAGCAAATGATAAATTAAATTTCAAGAGTTATAATGATCAAAATAGACTTACCAATGAAGGTTTTGTTTCTTTGAATCGCCAAGCGCATTATAAAAAAGGAATTACAAAATCGTATTATAAAAGTGGAGTATTAGCTTCTGTGGAGAATTCAATTTTAGGAATAAATACGAGATACTATGAAAATGGAAGTTTATGGTAAAAGTTATGAGAAATATAATGAAGATGGAACTTTAGAAACAAAACAATATAGGAAAGAAGGTGTTTTTTATATTGAGAATTATTACAAAGGAAAACTATCGTCTAAACAATATGAAACGAAAGATAAGGAAGAGATAACGCTTGTTTATGATCATGATAAGTTTATAAGAAAAGAAGTAATTAAGAATATTGATGGCGAAAAATATCTTTATAAATATTCGCCAAATGGAGAATTTATTGAAAAAGAGAAATATTATGCACCAGGAAAAGTAATTTCACCTTAGTCGATTATACCTTTTCTGTATTTTACAAAAAGTGGAATTTCATTCATTAAAAAATACAAAAAGCCAACAAATTTGTTGACTTTTTGTATTGAAATTTATTCTGTAATCCCTTCTAACATAAATAAGAAAGCATCTTCTTTTGCATCTTCTTTCAACGATTCAAATCGGCCAGAAGCACCACCGTGTCCTGTATCCATATTTGTATCTAAAAGTAGAATGTTATTATCTGTTTTTAAATCTCTTAATTTCGCTACCCATTTTGCAGGTTCCCAATATTGTACTTGAGAATCGTGCAAACCTGTCGAAACATAAAGGTTTGGATAAGCTTTTGCTTCCACCTTATCGTATGGCGAATACGATTTCATGTAATCGTAATATTCTTTTTCGTTCGGATTTCCCCATTCATCATATTCCCCTGTTGTCAATGGAATAGAATCGTCTAACATTGTTGTCACAACATCCACAAAAGGAACTTGCGCAATTACCCCATTGAATAATGTTGGCTCGTAATTAATCACAGCTCCCATCAACAATCCACCAGCAGAACCACCCATCGCGTACAAGTGTTTTGATGAAGTATAATTTTGTTGAATCAAATATTTTGCTGCATCAATATAATCAAAAAATGTATTTTTCTTTTCTAACATTTTTCCATCTTCATACCATTCGCGACCAAGATATTGGCCACCACGAATATGCGCAATCGCATAGATAAAACCTCTATCCAAAAGACTTAATCGAACCGAACTAAAATAAGGCTCGATCGTGTAACCATATGAACCATAGGCGTAAAGTAGAAGAGGGGTTTCGGCAGAAAGAGGCGTATCTTTTCGACGAACTAATGAGATTGGAACCATTTCGCCATCGCGAGCTTCTGCCCAAATACGTTCAGAAATATAATTTTCTTTATCAAAATCACCTATAACAACTTGCTCTTTTTTGATTTCGAATGTTTTATCATTCATGTTAAAATCAATCACAGAAGAAGGAGTTGTCAATGATGTATATCCGTAACGCAATATGTCAGTATCAAAATCTGGATTTGTTCCAACATTTGCTGTATAGGTTTCTTCATTAAATGGCAAATAATAATCAGTTGAATTGTCCCACGCTTTGATATTCATCTGCAATAAACCATTTGTACGCTCTTCGATAACCAAATAATTCTTGAAAATTTCGAAACCTTCAATCAATGTTTCTTCGCGATGAGGAATTACATCAATCCAATTTTCTTGTTCTGTTTTTTCGACAGAAGTTTTCATTAATTTGAAGTTAAATGCATCATCTTTATTGGTTTGAATATAAAATGAATCACCAAAATGTTCGATTGAATATTCTAAATCACGTTCTCTTTTTTGAAAGATTTTAAACTCAGCATCTGGTTGATTAGAAGGAATATATCTAAACTCGTCAGAAACAGTACTTGAAGATCCAATAATGATGTAATCTCTAGATTTTGATTTGTAAACAAACGCATTAAACGTATCATCTACTTCTTCAAAAACTAAAATATCATCTTCTTGTTTTGTACCTAATTTGTGTTTCCAAATTTGATAAGCACGCAATGTTTCATCTTTTCTTGTATAAAACAAAGTCTGATTATCAGCGGCCCAAACAGAACCTCCAGTTGTGTTTTCTATTTTATCAGAAAGAATTTCTCCAGTTGTTAAATCTTTGATTTGAATCGTATAAATTCTTCGCGAAACATTGTCAACTCCAAAGGAAACCAATTGATTATTTGGCGCCATCGAAATTCCGCCCAATTGATAATACGAATGACCTTCTGCCATTGTGTTGACATCAAAAAGAATTTCATCTGGATTCTCTAAACTATCTTTACGACGTTTATGAATTGGATATTCTTTCCCTTTTTGATATTCTGTCAAATACCAATAACCATTCAATTTGTAAGGAACAGACGAATCATCTTCTTTGATTCGTGCTTTCATTTCCTCAAAAAGCTTGGCTTGTAAAGCTTCTGTTGGTTGTAGAATAGCTTTTGTATATTCGTTTTCTTGGTTCAAATAATCGATAACTTCAGAGTTTTCACGATCATTCAACCAATAATAATTATCGATGCGGATATCTCCGTGTTTTTCTAATTTTTGTTCTATTTTTTTCGCAATAGGTGCTTGCATTTTCTAAAATTTAAGGTGCAAATGTACTATAAAAACTTACTTTGAATAAGTTGTAGTTGACCAAGATTTATCACCTGTTTTATATTCGATGATGATATTATTTCCATTTAAATAACCAATTGTTTGATAATTTCCGTTTTGAGAAATCACTGTTACATGGAAAACATTTTGTTGAGTAGCTGGATAAAATTGTGCAATAACTTTTGAATTTTCTTGGTCGATTAATACAAATTCGTTTTTATTTGTACTTGCTGTCATGTAATTTTTTCCGTTCGATTTGTAAACGTTTTTGTTTTCTACAGTTTTATTTGACACTTGCGTAACGACTTTATTCGTTGTTTCTTTAACGGTTGTAGTGGTTGTATTTTCTGTTTTAGTTACAGGTAAATCTTTCGCATTTTGTTTTCCAACCTGATTCATAGCAAATGTTAAGGCTTCTTGATAACCTTTTGTAAAATCTTTTTCTTTTGAAGAACCTTCATAAGTTGAAATCACATTATTATTACAGTCTGTAAACGTTACTTTTAATTTATTTTTAAAAGCAACAGAAGTATTTTCAATATTTGCTTTTGTCGCTAAACAAGGATTGATTTGCACATCTAACGGAATAGAATTTTCATTTATTACTTCATATTCTTTTTTTCTCAAAGCAGTTTTCAATCCTGTATTCAATTGATAATCTTCTTTTACGAAATCTTTAAAGAGTTGAGGAACTATAACATATTTATAATCAGCTACATTTTGTGCTTGTAATGACGATAAAGCAATAAGAAATAAACTTGATAATATAATTTTCATAGCAAGATTATTTAGCCGATAATTTAACTTCTTTCCAACTATTATTTTCAGAAACCTCGTACGAAATTGTATTTCCACTGATGTATCCTACCGAAAAATAATTCGAATTTCCTTTAGTAACAATTACTCTGTAAATTCCATTTTTTAGGGTCGGTTCAAATTTTGCAACAACTTGATTTCCATTTTCGGACATCAACATAAAACCACCATTTTGCAGTTCTATTTTTTGATACGTAGTTGTTCCATCTGTCAACAAATTAGTAGCTGTTACCTGAGTTCCTTTTGGTTCTGGTATATATGAAGTTGTTGTTTCTGTTTGGGCTTTATCTAATTTTACCATCTGAACAGAAGCTTTCGCATTTTGGGATTTTAAAGGATTTAAAGCTAGTTTTATAGCTTCTTGGTAACCTTTGTCATATTCTTTAATCTTAGAAGTTCCTTCAAATTTTTCAATATTTTTATTAGAACAATCCGTAAAACTTACCTCTAATTTATTATTTAAAAAACTTTTAACTTTTAAAATATCCGCATTCAAAGCTAAACAAGGATTTTGCACAACTTCTTGTGGCCAAGAAGATTTATCAGAAGGTAAAACTTCATATTTTTTCTGCGTTAATATATATCTTAATCGATTACTTAATTGATATTCATCTTTATCAAAACTAGAAAATTTTTCAGGAATATTGATGTACTTATAATCACTTGTTTCTTGTGCATTTATAGTAGAAAAACTACATAAAAGTATAGCAGCTATTAAATTTTTCATTTAAAAAGTTATTTGTATCAAATATAAAAAAATAGAATTGTTTTATCCTAAATATATTTGTTATGCTGAATTTTTCATTTCAAAATAGTTAATAAAATTGAATCATTTCAAATAATATTATTTGTAAGAAATGATTTATAGATCTGATTATAAATGATTAACTTTATTTAAATTAAAATCATAAAATTATGTCAAGTTTAAAAGATAAAGTTGCGATTGTAACTGGAGCTAGCTCTGGAATTGGGAAAGCTGTTGCTGAATTATATGCCAAAGAGGGTGCGAAAGTTGTGGTTTCGGATATTAATGAAGAAGGTGGAAATGAAGTAGTAGAAATTATCAAAAAGAATGGAGGAGAAGCGATATTTTTCAAAGCTGATACTTCTTCGCCAGAAGATAATGAAGCATTAGTAAATAAAACGCTTGAAGTTTATGGAAAACTTGATATAGCTTGTAACAATGCTGGAATTGGTGGTCCTGCTGAGCTGACTGAAAATTATCCACTAGATGGTTGGAAAAAAGTAATAGATATCAATTTTAATGGTGTTTTTTACGGATGTAAATATCAATTACAAGCAATGGAAAAGAATGGAGGAGGTTCTATTGTTAATATGGCTTCTATTCATGGTACTGTCGCTGCGCCAATGAGTTCGGCTTATACTTCTGCAAAGCATGGAGTTGTAGGTTTGACGAAAAACATTGGAGCGGAATACGGACCAAAAAATATTCGTTGTAATGCAGTTGGACCAGGTTATATTATGACGCCTTTGTTGTCGAATAATTTGAGTGCAGATCATTTAGAATTGCTTGTTACAAAACATCCAATGGGTCGTTTGGGACAGCCAGAAGAAGTTGCGGAGTTGGTTTTATTCTTAAGTTCGGACAAAGCATCCTTTATGACAGGTGGTTATTACCTTGTTGATGGAGGATATACAGCGGTTTAAAATATTTTTGATCGAATCTTTAAGATTAAATGGTTTTCTATAATTTAATCCTTAATTTTGCCTGAACGAAATACAAACAAACAATGAAATTTTTTATCGATACAGCTAACTTAGCTGACATTAAAGAAGCCCAAGATTTAGGAGTTTTAGATGGTGTAACAACAAATCCATCTTTAATGGCAAAAGAAGGAATTACAGGTCAAGAAAATATTTTGAATCACTACAAAGCAATTTGCGAATTAGTTGACGGAGATGTTTCTGCTGAGGTAATTTCTACTGATTTCGAAGGAATGGTAAAAGAAGGTGAAGCTTTAGCAGCTTTAAATCCTCAAATCGTAGTTAAAATTCCTATGACGAAAGATGGTGTAAAAGCGTGTAAATACTTTTCTACAAAAGGAATCAGAACTAACGTTACTTTAGTTTTCTCTGTAGGACAAGCATTATTAGCTGCAAAAGCTGGTGCAACTTACGTTTCTCCATTCATCGGACGTTTAGACGATATTTCGACAGATGGTTTAAACTTAATCGAAGAAATTCGTTTGGTTTATGATAACTATTTGTACGAAACTCAAATTTTAGCAGCTTCAGTTCGTAATACAATGCATATTGTTAATTGTGCAAAAATTGGTGCTGATGTTATGACAGGACCTTTATCATCAATCTTAGGATTGTTAAAACACCCATTAACAGATTCTGGATTAGCACAATTCTTAGCTGATTACGCTAAAGGAAGTCAATAAATTGAATAGAATTTTCTATATATGAGTCGCTTAATTTTAAGCGACTTTTTTTATGAATTTATATTAATGAAAAGCTTTTAATTATCAAGTTGATAAAAATAGTGTTAATAAATAAAAAAAGATGTTTTATTATGAATAATATAAAATTATTAATTGTAAATTGATAAAAGTATTAGAAACTAAAATATTTTTTATTAGTATGTTAAAAACATTTATTTTATTATCAGTCACGCTTGGTATCCCTTTTGTATTAATCATGTTTCTTTATGGAAGCACATTTTTTAAGAAAAATATCAATAATGACTAATAATTTTTTCCATTTACTAAATTAAAAAATCCTTCACTTGTATGAGCGAAGGATTTTTTTATGATGGTTTGATTAATGATTATTTTATTACAACTCTTTTGTTGATTTCCATTTGTTTTCCAACAACTTTGATGATATAAATACCTGGGTTTTTGAAATTAACTTCAACTTCTTTTTGATTTGACGAATTTGAAACTTCATTAATTAATTGTCCATTGAAATTAAAAACAGAAACTTTCTGAATTGATTTCGAATTATTTTCAAGTTTAATTTTAATCGAACGATTTGTTACATTGTAAACTGAAATATCATCACGCTTTTGATATTCGAAATCTCCAGTTCCTAAATTCGAACCCCAAATTTTTTCTGCATATTCAGGATGATCAATAAATGGGTTTCTGTTTTTTTGGTATCTGTAGACTAAATTATTAATATCTTTTTCACGATCAGAAACAGGATCATTTAAATGCCAAGTCATTAATATTTTCAAGAAAGTATCTGTAAAAACTTTATCTTTTGTTTTATTAAACATAGCATAAGACCAACTCTGAATACCATTTTCTTGATAACGAGTAGCAAAATAAAAATAAGCACGAGCTATATCACCTTTAAACTCATCAATTGGTTCGAAAACTGTTCCAGAAAATCCCGCAGAGTATCCAGAGTTTTTATTACTTCCTAATTTAGAGCCATTTAAAGAAGTGTATGTTGCACTTTCAACAACTCCATAAGGAAAATTATCTCTTTTATTATTAACATAACCATCAGTTGGCCAGATATGGAATGCATCTGCAACCATAGGAGAGTTTTTATTAAAAACACTTTGAGGAATAATATGCTCTCTGTTGTAGCAGTCTCCTTCATTTTTATAACCAGAACTGCCACATTGATCTGAAGATTTTATAAAATTATAAGGATCAATTTTTTTCGGTATCTCTGAATAAATATCATAAATAGAATTATCTTTTTCATCATATTTATCTAAAAAACCATTATCAGAATCTGTTCTATTATAAAGCGTCCATAATCCTCCATACGTTAAATCTGTGTGGTTTTTTATTATTTCATATAGCTGTGTTTTTAAGGTAAAGCTGCTACCAGTTGCATTTTCGTAATAGTTACTTGGAGCTTGAGCTGAGGCTAAAATACTTACTGTAAATATGGATAAAGTGTATAAGATTTTTTTCATAAACAATTTAGTTAAAAAAAGCTGTGATTTTCACAGCTTTTATTTTGTATAAATTTATGAAATTTAAAGTTTACTAATTGTTAAATTACTTACTGTAATTTTGATAAATCACCAATGAATCTTGAATTTGTTTATTTAATAATTTATATAAATCTGGTTGATTTAATGAAACTCCAGCTATCGATTTCAATTTTTTCTGAAAATTCTTAGAACCTGACAAAAATTTTGCTCGATAAGAATCTTTATCCATGACTTTTTTGGCTTGTAAATCTTTAAAATCTTTTCTGATTTTTCGTGCATATAATTCAGATAAGTCAAATTGCAACTGCATTTCTTTTAAAATTTCTGCATGTTGCATAGATAGCCACGAATTACTTTCATCAAATTTATTGGTAACCCAAAGTTCAGGAAGTTCTCCAGTAGATTCTGCAATTTGCCAACCTAATTTTGAATCTAAAAATCCTTGAGGAACCTTTGTTTGAATAGGTTTCTTTTTAAAGTTTTCGTAATTAAGTTTCATATCTTTTTTCCATTCAATTACAGATTGAGCCTGAAGAGAATGAGAAGTGAAAAGAGTAATTATAATAAAAAAAAATATTGATTTATTCATCAGATAATCAAGGTGTTGATTTTAAATATTTTCTAACAAATCAAGTCTCATGCCATGAGAACCTTTTATCAAAATATTTCGAGTTTTGATTGGATTTTCTTTTAAACATTCTTCAAATGCAACGCGGTTTTCAAATTTTTGTACTTTCGGATTATTCGTAATTGTTTCACCAAAATTATGTCCTAGAATATAAATTTGATCAAAATCTAAACTTTCAGCTAAATCTAAAATACGTTGATGCTCAGCTTTGGATTCTTCTCCAAGCTCAAACATATCACCAATAATAATTGTTTTAGAACCTTCAAATTTTGCAAAATTATTTAACGAAGCTTCCATACTACTTGGGTTTGCGTTGTACGCATCCATCACAATTTTGTAATTTTCTTTATTGATAATTTGTGAACGATTATTTGATGGAAAATAATTTTCGATTCCGTTTTGAATAGATTTAGCGTCAATCCCGAAATGTTGTCCAATTGCAATTGCACACGAAATATTGCTAAAATTATAGTTTCCTGTTAAATGTGATTGAATTTCTAAATCTTGGTATTTAACCGCCAAATATTCAGTTTCATTTTCTATCAATTCGATTTGAACATTAGCATTATGTTGATCAGAAAATGTAATTCGATTAATATCCTCAGTTTTTTCAACTTGAATTGGATCATTAAAATTAACAAAAGCAGTTCTGTTACTTGCTCTCAAAAAATCATATAACTCAGATTTACCTTTAATCACACCTTTAATTCCTCCGAAACCTTCTAAATGAGCTTTACCAAAATTAGTGATATATCCAAAATCTGGTTGAGAAATAGAAGCTAATAACTCGATTTCTTTTTGATGATTCGCACCCATTTCGATCACAGCCATTTCTGTATCTTCTGGAATAGATAGTATAGTTAAAGGAACCCCAATGTGATTATTCAGATTTCCGAAAGTATAATGCGTTTTGAATTTCTCTTTTAAAACAGCTGAAATCAATTCTTTTGTCGTTGTTTTCCCATTAGAACCAGTCAATCCAATAAATGGTATTTTAAGATAATTACGATAAGTTCTCGCTAAATCTTGTAAAGTTTCTAAAGCATCATTAACCAAAAAAATATTTTGAGATGTATTTTCAAATTCTTTCTCGTCAACAATTGCCATTGCAGCTCCTTGATTGATCGCTTCTTGAGCGAAAGTATTTCCATTAAAATTAGCTCCTTTTAAAGCAAAAAAGATACAATTTTGTGAGATGTTGCGTGTATCAGTCGTAACGATTTTCGATTTAAGAAATTGATCGAATATTTCTGTTGTATTCATGTTATCTAAATAAAATAGATGAGATTCTGTTTTAAAAAAAATAGAAAGAAATTATTCTTTTTATTTCGTACAAATATAAAATTTTATGATTCTATTTTTGACATTTAACGAAGTAATTTACGATAATTGCAAATAAATTAGATGAGATTAATCTTGGTAGCACAAGTTTCTCTATTTTATTTATTATATTAAAAAAATATCTCTAGGACTTTGATAAAAGTATGAAAATAAAAGAAATTACCATTAACGAATTAGAAACTGAACGATTGATTCTTGTTCCTTTTACGATTGATATTTGTGAAAATATGCTGTATAATGATTTTAATATGTTGTATGACAAAGGTTTTGTAAAAAGCAAAGACTGGCCGGATAAAGATATGATGGATACAGTGCCTAAAATTATTCAGAAATTATTAATTCATAATTACGTGACAGGCTTCGAATCCTGGATGATTATAAGAAAGGATACGAAAGAAATAATAGGTTATGTAGGATTTAAAGGGTATAATGCGGAGGAACAAAGTGTAGACATTGGTTATGGAATCATCCGTAAAGAAAGAAGAAAAGGATTTGCAGAAGAGGCGTGTAGAGGTCTTATAAAATGGGCATTTTCTCAAGAAATAGTAAAAGAAATAACAGCCAAATCTTTTTCAGATAATGTCAAATCGATTAATTTATTGAAAAAGCTTGGTTTTGAAAAGATTTTTGAATACAAAGAATTTGTGTATTGGTCATTGATCCAATCTTGAGAACAGAAAGAATTTAATTAACAAATAAAAACTCGATACTATAGTACCGAGTTTTTTTTTATTAAGAAAGATTTTTATCCTCTACGTTTACGTTTTGATTCGAAACTACCAGAGTATTCTTGTGCCACACGGAAACCAATCCAGTTTGTTGCACTTGCTTGGTGTAAGTAACGTCTTTGTCCTGGATCTATCCAGTAAATAGGGTCTTTCCAAGAACCACCTTTTACAACACGTGTTTCATCAGAGATGTCAGAAGTACGTTTAGAAGAATCTTTTTCTAAGATTACTCGACCTTTTTCATCTACTCTAAATTTACGTTGAGGAGCGTTGTACATGTCTTCTGTTGCTTGATCAGCAGATTTACCTTCCTCAGTACGTGGTGATAAAGAAGAATTAGGGTCACCATCACGATAATTTGTTAAATCGTATTCTATTTGTTTTTTGTAAGCGCCTGGTAATCCTCTATAAACTAAACGTCCGTTGTCTAATGTATCATATTCAACATTTGTTTCGTCATATTTTTCAAAACCACCTGCGCCATTGTCAATTTTTGTTTTTAAAATATTTCCACGGTAGTAGTTGAAATCGTTTGCTTCTTCATCAATAATTGGACGATAAACATCAGAAACCCATTCAGCAACGTTTCCTAACATTCCGTAAAGACCAAAATCATTTGATGGATATTTACGCACATCACTTGTAATTGCAGAACCATCGTTTCCAAATCCTCCAATACCAGAGTAATCTCCACGTCCTTGTTTGAAGTTGTCTAAATATTGTCCTCTTTGAGCTCCTTTTGTAACTCTCAAGTTATTTTGAGCAACATCTTTTCCTTTGTATTCGTTGTATTCACGATTTCCAGGTAAAGCTAATGCTGCATATTCCCATTCAGCTTCTGTAGGTAAACGGAAGGGTTGTACTTCATCTGAACCAGTTGCACGATTTGCTTTTAAGATACGTGTATTTTGCGTTTTAATTTGATTCGCTTTCATAATTTTAGTCGAATCAATCGCTTCGTTTACATTTGTATCGCCTAACTTATATTGTTCAGCACTAAATGTTTTATTTCCGTAATTATACTCCTCGTTATTGTAATAATCTTTTGATAAGATTCCTTTGTTCATTAAAGATTTTTCAAGAGCACGGTCTGTTAACCAATCACAATAGTTAACGGCTTGTAACCAAGAAATACCAACTACTGGGTAATAGCTGAATTCTGGAGAAAATAAATAATTTTCTGTAGAGAAATCATCACGAGATAATTGATTGTTAAAAACCGTTTCATCTGGTAATGCTCCATTATAAATATCCTTGTATTGCGTGTCTTCTGGTGGGAAAACAACTTTCAACCAAGTTAAATATTCTCTATATTCGTAGTTTGTAACCTCAGTTTCACCCATAAAGAAAGATTTTACTTGCATACGAACAGGAGAATTATTCCAATCGTGTAACACGTCGTCTTTCGTAATTCCCATCGTAAAAGATCCACCTTCGATGAAAACCATTCCAGGCCAAGCTTTGATGTTTTCTTTCTTTTTACCTGAAAAAAACCAACCTTTACTATCGTTTGGTTTCCATCCTGTACGGCTTGTGAAATTTTTTGTTCCACCTCCTTTTTTCTTTCCTGAACTGCTTGCACAACCCATGAACACACTCATAGTTACAGCTGCAAGGGCAAGAGAAAAAATACGTCCTTTATTCATTTTCATAGAATATTTCTGGTTTTCGAAAATTAAATTTAATGCAAATAAAAGCATTTGACATTAATCTTACAACGAAAAAATGCTTTATTTCTTGTATCAAACGTAAGAATTATTTTTTTATTTTACGATTGAAAATATATTTGTCAAAATAGCGTTATTCAGACATGAAGAAATATTTTATTTTAGTTGCAACTTTGCTTCAATTTCCTCAATTATTTAGTCAAAATTACAAAATAAATTGGGAGAATAATCAAACAATTTCTTTAACGAATGGAAATAAGGTAAATGTGCCGTTTTTTTCGAATAAAGATAATTATTTTGTTGGAGGATATTTTCTTCCAGAATTTGTCGTTGAGTTAAATTCTACAAATCAAGAAGTTGAATTATCAAATGTGCAATTTAGAGAAGTACAGGATGAATTGGCCGATTTGAATACGTCTTCGATTACAGATAAAATTAATTTTTCTTCATATAATATTATTGATAAAAATGGTCAGCAAAAACTAATTTTTAAAGTTGTACCATTTGTCAAACAAAATGATAAGATTTTAAAAATAGAATCTTTCTCAATTGTACCGAAATCAATTCAATCTCGAAAAACATCTTCTCGAAAATTAATTGATAATTCGACTACAAGTGTTTTGAAAACGGGAGATTGGTACAAAATAAAAGTCTCGAAAGATGGAGTTTTTAAATTAGATAAAAGTTTCTTTACTAAAAATGGAATTCCGACCAATTTTAACCCAAAATCGCTAAAAATCTATGGAAATGGAGAAGGGCGTTTGATGGAGAATTTAACGGAAGATAGAACTGGAGCTTTGAATGAAATTCCAATAAAATTTGTTGGAGGTGAAGATGGAAGTTTTGATAGTAATGATTACGCGTTGTTTTATGCGAAAGGTCCGCATCAGTGGTACAGAAATAATACGACAACGTTGAAAGATGCAAAAGTTCGCTATAATTTGTATGATGATTTTGCTTATTATTTTATCAGTTTTAATGGAGAAGATGGCAAAAGAGTAGGAGAACAGGCGCTTACAGCAAGTCCTATAAAAACTTTTTCTACTTTTGATAATTTACAATTTCATGAAAAAGATTCGATTAACTTAAATGGTCTTGGGCAAATTTGGGTTGGAGAAAATATTGGTTTAAATGGAGGTTTCAAGAAAACGTTCAAAGCGAATGCTGTAAATGGTGGAGAAGCATATTTGCGTTATGCGGTGGTTGGAAAAAATGCAAACAATACATCATATAGCGTTAATTTAAATGGACAAACTTTTACTCATTCTTTAGGAAACTCTTTATTTGATAGAAATATTCAAGATAAAACAGTTTCATTAGGTTCAAATTCTATCGATATTGCGGTTTCTTCTAGCGGAACCAATCCTTCTGGATTAGCTTATTTGGATTATTTACAATTGCGTTTCAAAGATGGTTTAACATATAGCAATGAGCAATTCACTTTTCAGTTTTTAGAAGATATTAATAATGGAAGTGTGAATGCTTTTTCATTGAATAATGCTGCAAATGTTTCTGTTTGGAATGTTTCTGATATTCATTTAATTTCTTCAATTGTTCCGCAAAGTAATTTGTATAAGTTTAGCACAAATCATCTGAATCAGTTTGTCGCATTCAAGGATGAAAATGCTTTTACAGATGCAAAATATGTAGGGAAAGTAGCAAATCAAGATATTCGTAGTTTAACCGATATTAATTATATAATTGTCACGCATCCAAAATATTTGGATCAAGCTACTCGCTTGGCGAATTTTAGAAAAGAACATGATAAGATAAATGTTGCAGTTGTAACAACGGAACAAGTTTACAACGATTTTTCTTCTGGAAGTCAAGATCCTATTGCGATTCGTGATTTCTTTAAATTCTTAAAAGATAGATCAAGTCCAAATTTAGAATATGGTGTTTTGTTTGGAGCAACAACCTATGATCCAAAAAATAGAGTAAAGGATTTTACAAATTATCTTCCAACTTTTACAGACGAACCTTCTCTTGATATTGATGGTGCGATTGCAACGGATGATTATTTTGCAATGTTAAATGATAATGTAAAAATGTTATCGAATAGCGTAGACGGAATTTATAGTTACGATGCCAATTGGTTTGAAATAGCTGTAGGACGAATTTCTGCTTCTAATTCTACTGAGGCAAAGATTTTGGTTGATAAAATAGTTTCATATTACGATAAAGTTCAAGGAAAAGGGACTTCCTATGGCGATTGGCGAACAAAAATTGTTGCAGTTACTGATAATGATAATAATGTAAATACTCCAGGCTTAAATGCCAAAATTGATACTGAATTTTCTAAACCTGAGAATCAAATTTATACGATTAATAAAATATATTCGGGAGCTCATCAACCTGAAAGTACTTCTGCCGGAGTTAGATATCCAACCGTAAATCAAGCAATTTTGAATGGAATCGAGTTAGGTTCAAACTTCTTGATGTATTACGGTCATGGAGGTCCTCGTAGTTGGGCACAAGAGCGAATTATTACAGCAGAAGAATTAACAAATTTATCCAATTTTAATGCAGCTTATTCACGTTTACCTATCGTAACAACTGTGACTTGTGATTTTACAATTTGGGATTTACCGCAATATAATTCTGCCGGAGAAGCTATGTTGAAAAACGCAAATGGAGGAGCCTTGTCTATGATAACAACCAATCGTCCAATTGGAACAGGTTACGGAGATTCGATGAATAATTTTTTGATCGAACAGTTTTTCAAGAAAGTTGGAATAGAAAATCAAACAATTGGTAAAGCGCTTAATGAAGCAAAATTAAATTATTCTCCAAAACATCAAAATAACAAAAGTGTAAGTATTCTTGGAGATCCGATGTTAGTAATTCATCGTCCACAACAAGATATTGAAATATTAAGCATCAAAAATAAAAAAGATGTAGATGCCCTTGCTGGTGGTAAAATGCAAGCATTAGATTTTATAACGATTACAGGTAAAGTAAATCAATTATCTAATACTTCAATTGATAATAGTTTCAATGGGAAAATTGCGATTAGTTTGTATGAAAAACCTGAAACGAAAACCATTTTATCGGAGTCTGATTGGGCTGGAAAAACTTTCGAAACAGAAAATAAAACAATTTATAAAGGAATAGGAAAAGTAGAAAAAGGTGAATTTACGATTCAATTTTATGTTCCGAAAGATATTAATTATGAATTAGGAAATCGTAAAATAAAATTTTATGCTTGGGATGAGAAAGATGGTAAAGACGCATCGACTTTAAAAACAATTACGATTGAAGGAATTAACGAAGAAGGATTGAATGATGATGAACGTCCGCAAGGAAAATTATATATGAATAACCTTCATTTTGCGAATGGAGGAATTACAGATCGTTCGCCTTATTTGGTTGGTTGTTTAACTGATAATTCAGGTATTAATGCAACTGGATCGAGTATTGGACACGATATTGTTGCAACGCTTGATGGAAAAGTGCAAGATGCTTATGTGTTGAATGAATATTATGATGGAGGTGATGCAAACCCATGTATCAATAAGAATTTTGAAGATTATCAGAAAGGACAAGTAATGTATCAATTGAAAAATCTTGAACTTGGTCAACATACTGTGAATTTAAAATTTTGGGATATCAACAATAATTCGAATACTGTAACGTTAGACTTTGTAGTAATGGAAAATGGAACAGGACAATTACATATTGATAAATTGTTAAACTGGCCAAATCCATTTACAAAGAATACGTTTTTCCATTTTGAACATAATTGTGATTCTGAGTTAGATGTAATGGTTCAGATATTTACAATTTCAGGAAAATTAGTCAAAACGATTCGTAAAACTGTTTCAGCAGAACCTTTTAGAGAAGGATATCGAACAGGTAAATATGCGATAGAATGGGATGGTTTGGATGATTTTGGCGATAAAATAGGAAAAGGTGTTTATATTTACAAGGTCAATGTGAAAGGTGTTGATGATACGGTTTGTAAAGGATCAGCCACCGCAGTTGAAAAACTTGTCATATTAAAATAATAAACAAAAAGAAAAAATATAATCAATAATATAACGAATGAAAAAAATTACAGCAAGTTTATTGATTTTAGCATCAGGATTTACTTTTGCTCAAAATAAAGATGAAGTTAATAATCCGATAATGACAGGAGCTCCATTTTTAAGAATTTCTCCAGATGCACGTGCAGGTGGTTTGGGAGATCAAGGAGTTGCAACTTCTGCGGATAATTATTCTCAATTTTGGAATGCGGCAAAGTATTCTTTTGCTCCTGATTATTCAGGTGTAGCCTTTTCATATACACCTTATATGGGATCTTTGGTGAATGATGTATTTTTATTGAATGCTACTTATTATACGTTTTTAGGTCAAGATGAACGTAGTACATTAGGAGCAAGTATCTATTATTTCAATATGGGCGAAATTCAGTTAAATAGACTTGGAGCAGGCGGTATTGATGGAAGCGATATAATTAATGACGGAGTAGCCAAACCAAATGAATTCTCAATCGATTTATCATATGGTTTACGTTTAACAGATAATTACTCGATGGCGGTGACAGGTCGTTTCATTCGTTCAGATTTATTCAATGGAGTAAGTGATGGTACAGTTCAACCAGCAAACACTTTTGCTGTAGATATTGCTGGATATTATCAATCAGAAACAATGAATACAAATAATTTTGAAGGAAAATTACGTGGAGGTTTCCAAATCTCTAATATTGGTCCAAAATTAGATTATTCAAACTCAGAAGATAATGCATCATATTTACCAACAACATTACGTTTAGGTGTTGGATATGATTTCAAATTTGATGATTACAATAAAGTTGGTATTACAACAGAATTTTCTAAATTGTTAGTTCCTACACCTCAATATGAATATGATGAAGAAGGGAATGTAACGAATCGTTATATACCTAATAAAGGTGTAATGTCTGGAATTTTCAGTTCATTTGGAGATGCTCCAGGGGGAGGAAAAGAGGAGTTAAAAGAAATTATGTATTCTGTTGGTGCAGAGTACTCTTATAATGATGCTTTGTTTATCCGTGCCGGTTATTTTCACGAAAGTCCAATGAAAGGTGATCGTCAACATTTGACATTAGGTTTAGGGCTAAAATACAATGCGTTTGCTTTTAATGCTTCTTACTTAATTCCAATGTCAGATACAAACAATGCTTTAGAAAACACATTACGTTTCGGTATTGCTTGGAATTTTGGAGGAGAAACACAAAATAGTTACGATTACTAGAAATCGTTAAGATTAAGTTATAATTGGCTAACCTTTTGGTTAGCCTTTTTTTATTTATTAACTTAAATCAAGTTTTAAATTAATAGTTAAAACTAATTTTACATCAATTAAAAAACTAAACTAATTATGTCTAACGTTGGATTAATTTTAGAAGAAAAAGCTGCTGATATAGGAAATTTTTTGGTGGGTAGATTATTACCATTTCGTCAAAAAAGACATGTCGGACCATTTGTATTTATCGATCATATGGGACCAACAAAAATGAAAGATTATCAAAATCTTGATGTAGGACCGCACCCACATATTGGTTTATCAACTTTGACTTATTTATTTGAAGGAGCGATTATGCATCGCGATAGTTTAGGAACTGAATTAGAAATTCAGCCTGGAGCTGTGAATTGGATGACTGCTGGTAAAGGTGTTGTGCATTCTGAGCGAACTCCAGAATATCTACGTACAACAGAAAAAACATTACATGGTTTACAAATTTGGGTGGCTTTGCCAAAAGAATTAGAAAATATGGAGCCGAGTTTTGTTCATATTGAAGCAGATAAATTACCAAATTGGTCGGACGAAAATGCTGATTATAGATTGATTGCTGGTAAGTTTGGTGAACATACTTCTGGCGTACCTGTTTATTCTCCTTTATATTTTATTGAAATTAAAGCTAAAAATGATTTCAAAGTTTCTTTAGGTAAGGATTTGTATGGAGAATCTGCTTTGTATGTATTAGAAGGTTCTATCAAAGATGGAGGAGAAACGTATGGAACAAAACAATTATTAGTAGCGAAAGAAGCTACTTTGTGTGAGTTTGAAATTGCGGCTGGTTCTACCGTTTATATTTTTGGAGGTGAAGAATTACCAGAAGAACATTTTATCTTTTGGAATTTTGTAAGTTCTTCAAGAGAAACGATTGAAACGGCGAAGGAAAATTGGATTAATCATCGTTTTCCTAAAGTTCCTGGTGATGACGATTATGTTCCGATTCCGCAAGCGCAACAAAAAACTAAAGTAAAAGAAAACGAAAAATAAATTGATAATGAGTGATATTAATGTAACGTCAACTTCGACAGATAAAAACTATATTTCGAATATTAAAGCAGGAAAACACGAATTTAATGTAGATGAACCTTTAGATAAAGGAGGTTTGGATACGGCTGCAAAACCAAGCGAATTATTGGGAGCTGCATTAGCTTCTTGTACTTCGATTACTTTGCAAATGTATATGAATCACAAAGAATTTGCTTACAAAAAAGTTGAGGTAGATGTCAATTTTGATATGATTACAACTGAGCCAATCACTTTTCAACGTCATGTTATCATAGAAGGCGATTTCGATGAGAAACAACAAACAAGATTACTAAAAGTTGCAAATTCTTGTCCTGTGCACAAAGTATTAGAAAAAGGTCACGAGATAGAAACAACGATAGAGTTTATTTAATAAAAAAAACCACTTCAGATGAAGTGGATTTTTTTATCTTAATATTTTATCTAGCTAATCCTGGTTGGATATCCCGAAATTCCTTCAATAACAATTTTCGGATTACGTTTCAATAAAACAATTAATTGTCTTAATTTTTCTGCATTATAATCTTCATTAAACATATCATCGTGCATTAAAATTACCAAATGATTTTTTTCGAATGTTTTATTTTGATCCAAACGATGTACAATTCCTTCATAAATTTTTTCAGGTGAAGAAAGCTGATGTGTTGCAGATTTTTTTCCACTTCTTTCCCATTCATAATCCCAGCCATAGATATAGTATTGATTTTTAGCCAATAAATCAGCTGCTGGAATTGCATTTTTTACTGGATCGTCTTTTTTGCGTTTGTTCAAACGCCATGTATTACGTGCAGGTAAACGAACCCAACGAGAATGTATGTCTAATACCACCTCATTTTTGCGAATATCTTCATAAACATTTTCTGGAACACTGTAAAAAGCTTTGTATTTGTTACGCGCATGCGAAAAAGTATGGTTAGCAATTTCTACATTTGGATTAGCTTTATAATCTTCTACATGTTGTTTCAAATCTTTCGTAAAAGCATTAAAACCAACTAAGAAAACCGTTCCTTTTACATTTTCTTCGGTTAATATTTTATTGATATTTTTACTTCCTTTATATGGACCATCGTCAAAAGTTAGGTAAACATATTGTTTTGTCGAATCAATAGGATTTTGCTTTTCTTCTTTTGCAATAGTATCTAATTGCAAAGTAGATGAGTCAATTTTTACTGTATAAATAGAATCAACATCATTCTGCAAAATTTCTTTTGGCTCAGAAGAAGTTGTTGTTTGATTTTGAATAGGATTATTTTCGTTTTTACAAGAAAAAACAAAAAGTAAAGTTCCAATTGCAAGAAAGCTTTTTAGATGTTTGTTGATAGCTAACATTGATTGTTTAGGTTTTGTGCGAAATTAATAATTTAATCTGATTTGAAATGTTAAATGATTGATGTTATTTGTCAGATTATTAAGTGTTTACGGTTTTTAATTGTTGTAAATATTGCTTAATAACTTGAATTACACCATCTTCATCATTAGAAGGCGCTTTAAAATTCGCTACTTCTTTTACATTTTGATGCGCATTTTCCATTGCAAAACTATATTTTGCCAAGTGTAACATCTCCAAATCATTCATAAAATCGCCAAAAACAATGATTTCTTCAGAAGAAATATCCAATTTATTCATCAAAGCTTGTAATGCAACTCCTTTGTTCGATTTTTTATTCATAACATCTAACCAAACTTCGCCAGAAACCACAACTTTTAATCCATATTTTTCAAAATCAACTAATTTTGGAAATACATTAAATTCTGTTCCACCAACGTGATTTACTGCAATTTTAATGAATTGTTCATTTTCGATTTTATTTAAATCATCAACCCAAATATTTTTATCGTAATAATTTTTAAAATATTCTAAAAAAGTTTCATCTTTCGATTCCACATAAGCGGCATTTTTGCCAGCCAAAACAATATTTGCACCTTCTATTTTACGTACTTCTTCTACGATTTCTTTTACAACAGACCAATCCAATTCGTCAATAAAAACTTCCTCACCTTTGTAGGTAACATAAGTTCCGTTTTCAGCAATAATTGCCAATTCATCTTTTATATTTTCAAAATATGAAATGATACTATAATATTGACGACCACTTGCAGGTACAAATGTGATGTTGTTTTCTTTTAATTCTTCGTAAATTTTATTGAATTCTGGACTTAACGAATGATTAGAACGTAACAGAGTTCCGTCCATATCTGTCACGATTAATTTTATATTTTGCATTGATTTTTCTTAAATAAAAAGGTCTCATAATTGAGACCTCAAAGTTAGTTATAAATTTTTGGTTTGTTCTTCTTCGTTGTTCACGTGCTTAGAATTTTATAAAAAAATAAGAAAATTGTTCAATAGTGTAACTTTTTCTCCATGATATTATCGAGTAGTTTAAGTATTATTCAATATAAGTTTGTGTAGAGGAGTGACAAAAAAGAAGTTAATGTAAAGAAACACCTAAAAAAGCTAATCAAAAAGAGTATAAACCACAATTTTATGCGTTCAAAAAATATAGAAAAAGAATCGAAACCTTATTCTCTCAGCTCTGTGATCAGTTTATGATTAGACCGAAATTGTGCCAAAACTTTCGGTGGTTTTAAAACCATAATTTTAGCCAAAATTACAACTTTAACCACTATTCAATATCTAAATAATTTATGTTTAATAGAAATAGAAATAGTAATAAGCTAAAAATTAATCTTGTCGAATAATGCTCGATGGGTATTAAATAATGTTTGTTTACATGTTATAATGTTATTTTATAATTTATGAACCCGTTTTAATTTTATCAATAAACCTGTCATTTCGAGTGGAATTCTGAAAGAATTTTGTATCGAGAAAAAGGTTTTTGAAGATAAAATTCTATTCTTGATACAATTTTTTTCAGCCTATCCTGAGTTTATCAAAGGGTTCAACAGGCTTTATAAGTCCTTTTTTTATTGGTCAATCTTAAAACATTCATTATTTAGTAGAATAACATTTGTTTCGTTTAGCTCTTTTCTATTTTGCCCTATAAAATTTTTTAATTTTTCGGCAGTGTCCACAAGTTCAAGGCAAACTGGATTTTTTTTAGATGGAATTTCTGAAATATTGAAACTTATCTTATCGTTGTCTAAATAACCAGCTTTTGCAATAAAAATATTGGCTTGTTCAATATTCATTTCTTTCGCTTTCTTTAAAAGTAATTGTCCCAAATTGTTGCTCCAAAGTCGTTGCCATAAAGATTGTCCTTTGACTGTTTGTCCGTAGCCAAAATAAATTCTCATTACGTTTATATTGTTTGTATTCATATTCACAATTTTAAAGTTCATTTAATCTTTTTCCTTCGTGGTTCGAAAATCTTTTGTGCTTTGGTTCGCCAACCATTTGTTTGTTGTAAATGCTGTTATGTCCTGAAACTAAATATGCAACTACACAAGCAATTGCAACATACACTCCGCAATCAGCACCAAAAAGTTCAATTGCCATAATGCTACAAGCTAATGGCGTATTCGTTGCTCCTGCAAAAACGGCAAAAAATCCCATTCCTGCTAAAAGTGCTGTTGGCAATGGAATGAAATAACTTAATGCGTTACCTAAAGTTGCCCCAATGAAAAACAGTGGAGTAACTTCTCCACCTTTAAAACTTGCTGCCAATGTGATGATGGTAAAAATCATTTTCAAGGCAAAATCATACATAGGTAATTGTTCTTCAAAGGACTGAACAATTGTAGGAATACCTAAGCCAATGTATTTTGTTGTGCCTATTGCCCAAACTGCAAGAGCAACAATAACACCGCCTATCAAAGGTCGGAAAGGTGGATACTCAATTTTTGATTTGAAAATAGAACTTGCCTTATGTATTGTTTTACTAAATGTTGCTGAGCATAATCCAAAAATAATTCCTGCAATGATTGCGTAAATGATATTTAAAAAAGAGATGTCGGGAACAAAATTGATGTAGTAATGAGTATGGTGTGTTTGCCAAAGTTTCGTAACTAAGTCTGCGAAAATAGCGGCTGCAAATGCGGGAAAAATAGCATCGTATTTTAATCGTCCGATTAAAAACACTTCTAAACCGAAAATTGCACCTGCCAATGGTGTACCAAATACAGACCCAAAACCTGCGGAAATGGCTGAAATGATTAAAATTTTTCGCTCGCTTTCAGAAAGTCGGAAAGGTTTACTGAATTGGTCGGCAATTGCACCCGCCATTTGTAGAGCTGTTCCCTCACGCCCTGCCGAACCACCGAATAAATGTGTTACCACGGTTCCGATATAAACAAACGGAGCCATACGGAAGGGAATAATTTGTTTAGGGTCGTGAATGGTATCAAGAAGTAAATTGTTTCCTGGTTTAATGTCTTTGCCCAAATAATAATAAAGTAAGCCAATGAAAAAACCACCAATAGGCAACAATGCAATTAACCATAAATGATTTTCCCGATAATTCGTAACCCAATCCAATGATTGAAGAAAACCTGCGGAAGCACTACCAACACAAAGTCCGATAAATAAGCAAATGAATGTCCATTTGAGGATGTAAGGAATAGTTGGATAACGTCTAAACAACGACCAAAGTTGTAAATTGATTTTTTTGCTGAATGATTTTTTTTGTTTTGTCTGCATAAACTACCTGATTAAATGTTAAACACTTAACTTAATCAGGCGTCATCAGCTTTTTTTATAGCGGTTGGGTAAGGAAGAACACCATTTCCTTTTTCGTCTGCTACTGTGGGTACGTCATATCCTCG
>NZ_DJDM01000017.1:204721-221838 GCF_002431085.1 Empedobacter sp. UBA5924 | reverse complement strand
AAACGCTCGAAAATTTGCAAATAAAATCAGTTTAGTGCACCAAATAGAGGTTTTTGTGCTTCTCAGTAAATGTCTTCTTAAGGCTATAAACTTTATGCTGATTGTTCTTTAAGATGTGTTTTCTAGAGTATTGATATTAGTCCTGCATCTGTTTATGATATTTATTTTTTGAAAGATATAAAATCTCAACTATCAGATTGAGTACTACTTGGTGATAGAGATTATTAGTTGCAAACAATTCAAATTTATTTATTTAGTGAAGTTCATATACGATTAGAATCACCAAAAAGATCGAATCAAAAAGATTACAAACCTCAGTTTTATTCATTCAAAAAGTATCGAAAAAGAATTGAAACGTTATTTTCTCAACTATGTGATCAGTTTATGATTAGACGAAATTATGCAAAGACTTTCGAAGGGTTTAAAACCAGAATTTTAGCTAAAATTACTGCACTTACTGTGGTTCAGTACATTAATAAAACATACTTTAATCGAAATATTAATAATCTAAAAACTCAAATTATTTAAAATGCACAACGGGTATAGTCTAAATTTAATCATACAAAAAAGCTCAGTTAATATTAACTGAGCTTTTTTATTATTTTTTATATTTTCTTCATAAAGAATATTATTCAATAATAATGATTTGATTAGAATTAGAAGAAACTTTATACAAAAAGTATTTGAGCATATTTTTTATTTCTTCCGTTTCTTTAATCGGAATTAAGATATTGTGAATCTTTTCTAACGTTTTTATTTGATGATGATATTCGTAATAACCATATCCTTTAAATTCTCCATTCTCAACTAAATAAAATGATTTTTCAATTCCTTTTCGTCCTTTATCAATAATCAAAAAAGTTTCGGAAGGATATTCAGTTGTTTTAATAAAACTTTGAATTCGTTCATTATAAACTTCTTTAGATTCCTCTTTTACACAAGCTCCATTGCATTTATTTACTTTATATTGGAAACAAGATTCATCAGATTTAATTCCCGCATTTACTTGTTGACAAAGATTATAATCATGAACGATTTTCTCTAAAACCTCTTTTGCACGTTCTTTAGTTTTAAATTTCAAAACAGGTTGTGTCTTTCTAACTTTCCCTATTTCTAATCTCGAATAACCACGTTTAGACTCCAAATAATACAATCCAAAAGGATAAACTTTATTCTCAACTAACTTTACGTTATACATTGGTTGATTATTCAAGACCTCGTTATTTTCTTTAATTGCAGCAAGAAAACCACTTCCAGTTTCTTCGAATTTTATAGAACGTGTATAACGTTTCAGCTTATTAGCTTTTAAAGTTTTTGATGTAAAAATTTGATTAATAGATCGTGCAATATTATTGCTTCGACAAATATAAATAAGTTGTTTTCGGCTATTGTATAAATAATAAACCCCGATAGAATTAGGTAAACCTTCAAGCAGTTTCTGATACTTAGAATGTGCTTTTTTAGGTTGTTTTAAACCTGTTTTCTTCGTGATTATTTTTTCCGAATCTTTATCTAACAATAATTTAAACAAAGAAATTGTCGCTCTTGCATCTCCAGAAGCCCTGTGTCTATCTGTCACTACAATTCCAAGCGATTCGCATAATTTTCCTAAAGAATATGAAGGTAATCCTGGAATCAATTTTTCGCTATATTCGAAAGTATCAATCCATTCTTTTTCGTAATTATATCCCAAACGATCGAACTCTTGTTTTAGCATTCTATAATCAAACATTACATTATGTCCAACTAAAATACAATCATCTGTAATCTCAACTATACGTTTTGCTACTTCGTGAAATTTAGGCGCTGTCAACACCATTTTATCTGAAATATGCGTTAACCTTTGTACATATTGATCAATCTTTTTTTCGGGATTAACTAATGATATAAACTGATCGACAATTTCTTTTCCATCATATTTATACACCGCAATCTCTATGATTGACTCTTCCCCCACTTTTCCGCCAGTCGCTTCTATATCTAAAATCGCGTACACGTGCTTATTTTTTTCCTTTTAAAAAATTAGTTAACATTTTCATTCCAAAATCCATCAATTTTCGAGTTGCAGTACGACTTACATCACGCACAACAGGATTATCTGTCCAATTTTTTTCTTTAGGAATACTTCTTGTTGAAGTTGCTTTTGGAACAGGTTTCTCTATATTTTTTTGTTGTTCTAATTTTTGTGATAAAATTTCATTTGCAGATTCACGATCAATATCTGTCGCATATTTTGTCACTAAATCTGAGTTTGAGGTAATCGTATCGATTTCATTTGAAGTCAAGATATCCATTCTCGAATTTGGCGCTCGCATATATGTATAAGCCAAAGGAGTTGGAATACCTTTTTCGTCTAAAGCAGTCACAAAAGCCTCTCCAATCCCTAATTGAGTGATTACTTCACTTGCTTTATAATAGGTAGTTGTCGGATAATTTTCGATAGCTTTTGTTATTTCTTTACGATCTTTCGCAGTAAAACCTCTTAACGCATGTTGAACTTTAAGACCTAATTGACTCAAAACTGCATCAGGAACATCTCCAGGAACTTGCGTTACAAAATATAATCCCACACCTTTTGATCGAATTAATTTTACCATTGTTTCAATTTGATTCAACAAAGCTTTCGTAGCTTCCTTAAAAATCAAATGTGCTTCATCAATAAAAATCACCAATTTCGGTTTATCAGAATCTCCAGATTCAGGGAATTGAGAATAAATTTTATTCAATAAACTCAACATAAAAGTTGAAAATAAATTAGGTTGATTTTGAATATCAATCAAACGAATAATATTTACAATTCCTTTTCCGTCTTTCGTTTTCAATAAATCCTGAACATCAAAACTTGGTTCTCCAAAAAACTTTGTTGCACCTTGCTGTTCTAATGCAACAATTTTGCGCAAAATAGCTCCCAAAGAAGCTGGCGCAATTGTTCCATAATTCGAATTTAATTCAGATTTTCCTTCATCAGAATCTGTCACATATTGCAAAACACGTCGAATATCCTCCAAATCAATCAAAGGTAAATTACGATCTTGACAATATTTGAATATAATTGAAATAATACTTTCTTGTGTTTCATTCAGTTCCAAAATTTTACTGAATAAAATTGGACCAAAATCACTTACAGTTGCACGAAGTTTTGCACCTGGTTCATCAGAAATAGACAAAAACTCGACAGGAGAAGCTTGCGGATCAAAAGGTAAATTAAGCGCCTCCATTCTTTCTTGCGCATTTTTATCTTCCGAATTTGCAGCAGCTCCAATTCCAGATAAGTCTCCTTTGATATCCATCAACAAAGTTGGAACACCTTTCAGAGAAAGTTGCTCGGCGATAATCTGCAAAGATTTTGTTTTCCCTGTTCCAGTTGCTCCACCAATCAATCCGTGACGATTCATTGTTTTTAATGCTACTGAAATTTCAACTTCTTCTACAATTTCGCCATCTAATTTGGCTTTGCCTAAAATTATTTTATCGTTTTTAAAAGAATAACGACTTTGTATCTCTTGAATAAAGCTTTCTTTCTGGTTCATTTTGATTGATTATTGAATAAATATAGAAAAAATTTATTCTGAAATTTTATATTTTACAGCTACTGGATAATGATCCGAGAATTTTTTTCGAATAACATGTGCCTCAATAGGTTTAAATAATTTAGAATGAAATAAATAATCAATTCTAATTGGAAATTTAAATCCATGAAAAGTTGTCGCATTTCCTTTTCCAACTTCTATATAAGAGTCGTGAAGATATTTTTTCAACTTCTCATATTCGTAAGAAACTGGAGTCGAATTAAGATCCGTTCCCAAAATAACTGGATGACGCGAAGATGTGATATATGGAATAATCGCTTCTAACTGTTTTTGATGTTTTTGCATTCCTTGCACCAATTTTAACTCAACTTTTCGACTCGAAATTTCGGCAGTTCGCGAATCATCAGACTGAATAATTTCTTTCACCATCGCTTTATCAATGTACATTGGCTCAAGATAAACATTAATCACACGAATCGTATCATTTCCCAAATCGATATCAGCATAAGCGGCAAGTCCATTCAATTCTTCATTATCATCAGGTGTTATTTTTTTTGTTTGAATAATAGGATATTTACTATAAATTGTCAATAAACCATAAAATTCTGAATAGTAATTTTTGAATTCTTTATTTTTTAGACTTTTCTGTTGACCTTCATACGCTTCTTGAAGCAGCATAATATCTGCCTTATTCTTAATCAAAAGTTCTTTTGTTCCTTCTTCTTTAAAACCATGTACATTATATGTCAATACAGATAAATCAGCTTTTTTATCTTTAACTTTATTGAATTGTACAATTGGATATGAAAGATAAATTGGGTAAAATAATCCGGCTGAAAGAACTAAAATTAACAAAAAGTGTCGCCAGCTAAACAGTAACCAATACAGTAAAAACATTGCTCCAAATGCAAATAATATTGGAAAACCAATCGAAATAAAGTTAAAATATGGAATTTCTGTAGGCGTAAAAATTTTATTTAAATAGACACAATAAGCCACTAACAAAAAAACGATATTAATTGTTAGTACTAAACGATTGAAATAATTTAGTTTAAACTTACTGATTATACTCATTTTACCTACCTTCTCTAAACAGAAAGTCTTTTTCTTCTTTGGACAAACTCTCGTAACCTGAACGAGAAATCTTATCTAAAATTACATCAATTTTCTTTTGTTTTTCAACTTTTTGATGATTAAAATCGTAATCATCTTTCGGAACATTTGATCGCGAAGAAGTTGAAGAAATATTTTTATATGTTTTGAAAGTTGATTTCTCTTTTTTCTTAAATAACTGCTCTATTTTGAAAATAAAGTTACCTAAAAAATCATTTCCTCTCTCAAATTGTTTCATATAAAGATAACCAAAAATAGCACCTCCCAAATGCGAAATACTTCCGCCTGCATTTTGATTAGCAATAATATTATACACATCGAATGCGATAAATACATAACCAACATACAACAATGGAAATGAAGTTGGAATCAACAACAAACGAACGGGCATTTTCGGATTATAAGAAATCATTGCAAAAAACACCGCATAAACCGCTGCCGAAGCACCAACTAATAAATGTGAATAATTGAATAAATTCTGAAACAATAAAAAGAAAATTCCACCAGCGATTCCTCCAAAAATATAGAATGTAACTAAATTTCGGTTCTGAAATTGTTGCAAAAACATTTGCCCAACGAAATACAACAAAACCATATTCATTATCAAATGAAAAAGATTGCCATGTAACCAAGAATATGTTAGGATTTGCCAAGGTCTTACAATCAAATCATCGAAAGATGACAAAGCAAACAAACCAGTTGTTGTAATCGTAGAATTTACTACCGTTCGAAGAACAAAATCAACAATTAACAATGTAAAAAACACCACAACGTTAACGTAAATTAATTTTGTTGCGCTATTTCCTGATGAATATTTTAATTTTAAATCGTCTAAGATATTATTTGCCATTTCTTAATTCCATCTATATAAATTCTTTTTCCAATGTCTTGTTAACAAGAAACCAATCAATCCACCTCCTAAATGCGCAAAATGTGCCACATTTCCGATGTTTTGATATCCCATATAAAACTCAATTAATACCATAATTGGAATAAAATATTTTGCTTTAATCGGAACAGGGAAAAAGATTAACATTAATTTTTCATCTGGATATAATACTGCGAATGCTAACAATAAACCATATATAGCTCCAGAAGCACCAACCATTGGTGTTACATAATTTGTCAAAAGTTCTGATGCAGCTTGGTTAGTTTGAATAATTGAATTGGTATGATACCCACCTTGCATATTCAATTTTGCAGCTTCATAAATTTGACTAAAACCTATTCCTTTCGCCTGAACTGCTTCTTTTAGCTGCTCTATTTGAAAGTAATTAACTGCATTAAACAATATAAAACCGCCTAAACCAGCTAACAAATAAAGCGTCAAGAATTTCTTTGGCCCAAAGGTTTGCTCTACAACAGAGCCAAACATCCACAACGCAAACATATTAAACAATATATGTGTAAAATCTGCATGCATAAACATATGCGTCAAAATTTGCCAAAATTTGAAGTTGGGGGACTCAGGATAAAAAGCACCTAAAATCACTCTCAAATCGATTTGCCTAGTCTGCATAAAAACAAAAGTCGCTAGAAAGAACAAACCGTTTATAATAAGTAAATTCTTTGTAATCGGTGGTATAGATTGTCTCATTCGTTTATTGTAATGTTTTTTTGATATCAGCCGTATTCATCTGCACAAAAATTGGGCGTCCGTATGGCGTATAATTCGGATTTGGTAGTCTTAACAATTCTTCAACCAAAGTTTGCATTTGTTCAGATTTTAATGAAACTCCTTTTTTAACAGCCGCATTTTTTGCTAAAATTTTTGCAAACGTATTTTCTAATTCAATTGATTCTTGGTATTCTAATTCCTCGATAAAATCCATAAAAACAGACACTACATCCTCTTGTTGCACATCAACAGGAATCGCATTAATCTGTATTGCTTCTTCATCCAACGAAATATCAAAACCAAAACTCAACAATTGATGCTCTACATTGATTAATTTCTGACGATCATTTGGCGAAAGTTCCAACTCAATCGGAAAAAGCATTTGTTGTACCAAAGCACTTCCATTATTTGAATGTATAAATTTTTCGAATAATATTTTTTGATGCGCGCGATGTTGATCGATGATTAACAATTCGCCACGATATTCAACAACCAAATATTGATTCATCCATTGAATTACTTCAAAACTATCATGAAAATCTTCAGATTCAAATAATTGATGCGCATGATTATTTTCGATTTCTAACTCAACAGCATCTTTATAAAAATCCATATTCGCACGAATATCAGACGGTTTCGGCGCTCTTGTTTGTTGATGCTCGAAAGGGTTAAAACTAGAATCAACCGTAATTTCTGGCATTTTAATTTCTGTATCTTCCGTCGCAGATGGAATAAATGCCCAGTTTGGATCTTGTTCAAAATCCAACGAAGGAATTACATTAAATTGTCCCAAAGCGTGTTTTACAGCAGCTCTAAGAATAGTAAAAATCAATGCTTCATCCTCAAATTTAATTTCTGTTTTAGTTGGATGAATGTTAATATCAATTTTTGACGGATCAATTTCTAAATACAAAAAATAAGAAGGACTATACCCCGTTGGCAACAAACTCTCAAAAGCATCTACGATTGCATTATGCAAATATCCACTACGAATAAAGCGATTATTCACAAAGAAAAATTGTTCGCCACGCGATTTTTTTGCAGCATCTGGTTTCCCCACAAAACCTTTCACTTTTACAATTTCTGTATCTTCTTCAACGGATATAATTTGTGAACTTAATTTTTTTCCAAAAATTTGAGCAATACGTTGTTTCAGATTTCCGGCTTTCAAATGATAAACCTCTGCATCATTGTGATGTAAAAAGAAACTAATGTTTTCGTGCGCCATCGAAACACGTTGAAACTCATCTTGAATATGACGAAATTCAACTTGATTTGATTTTAAGAAATTACGACGAGCAGGCACATTATAGAAAAGATTTTTTACCGAAATAGACGTTCCAGCTGGACAAACAACAGGATCTTGGTTGCGAACTTCTCCGCCTTCAATCACCAATTGCGAACCAACCTCATCCTCTTCTCGACGCGTTTTCGTTTCTACCTGTGCAACCGCAGCAATCGACGCCAAAGCCTCTCCACGAAAACCTTTTGTATGAATATTATAGATATCCTCTGTCTTTCTGATTTTTGAAGTTGCGTGACGTTCAAAAGCCATTCGAACATCTGTCACACTCATTCCCGAACCATTATCAATCACTTGAATCAAGCTTCTGCCAGCATCTTTTACAATTACCTGAATAGAAGTTGCACCAGAATCCACCGCATTTTCAATCAATTCTTTTATCACAGAAGCTGGTCGTTGTACAACTTCTCCTGCGGCAATTTGATTGGCTACATGATCTGGCAGTAATTGAATAATATCGTTCATCTTTTCGTATAAATTGATTTAATTTTGACTATTTTTTTAATCAAACTTTACAAATATACAAACAAATCTCTCTTTTGACCTTATTCTCTACAAGTGAAACTTATCAACAATTGTTGATGTTTTAAGTTTTAACTTTTGAATAATAAATTCATAATTTTCAGCAATAAAAAAGGTAGACAAATGCCTCTACCTATTTTTTTATATTTCATTGATATTGTTCTAATTCATCTTTTAAGTCCCTAGCGAATTCTTCTAAACTAACGACAAAACCAGTTTTATCTGTAGGAAAAACATTTATCAATAAATTATTTTCATCAATATAATAGAAAAGAGTTTCTTCGAAATCATCTAAAGTCAATTTCAATATTTTGCAATTTTCCCAACCATCATTTTTTGTTAATTCAGCAAATTCTTTCGCTGACCAAATTGGAAATATTTTTTTATCATTAATTATAGAAATAGCATAATTACCATCAGGAAAAATCATTATATAAGCAGTTTCCCCGTCAGCAATTTTTCGAATAAATATTGATAGCGCTCAAAATGATTTAACTTTAATATATTTTCCATTTCTTTTGGATGCATGTTAATTCTCTTTCAAAACAGCTTTCATTTCATCAAATTCTTTGTCAATTTCTTTATTAGGTTTTTGAGTCATTAACGAAACGACATAAATTGCGATAACCGAAGATAAAAACCCAGGTATCATTTCATACCAATCTTTGTAATCGTGATTTACATAAACCCAAGCTAAGACAACAATTCCTCCTGTTAACATACCTGCTAAAGCTCCTTGCCAAGAAGTTTTTTTCCAAAAAAGAGAGAAAACGATTACTGGTCCAAATGCAGATCCAAATCCTGCCCAAGCATTTCCAACTAAATTTAGAATAGAATCTTTTGGTGTTAATGACAACAACACCGCGATTAATGCTACAATTAAAACCGATAAACGACTTGCTGTTAATAACTGTTTTGGTGTTGCTTTTTTGTTCAAAAATGCTTTGTAAATATCTTCTGTTAACGAACTTGATGTTACTAATAATTGTGAAGAAATTGTACTCATTACAGCTGCTAAAATTGCTGATAATAAAAATCCACCAACTAATGGATGAAACAAAACACGTGAAAAATAAATAAAAATCGTTTCTGCTTCTGTTTTAGACCCATCAAATTTTAACATTGTTGTTTGATCAAATTTCATTAAATATGCGATACCAACTAAACCAACTAAAAGTGCTCCACCTACTGTAAAAATCATCCATGTAATTCCAATATCTTTAGCTTTCGCTAAATCTTTCGGGTTTCCAATCGCCATAAAACGTACTAAAATATGGGGCTGACCACAATATCCTAACCCCCAAGCCATCAAGGATAATATACTAACTGTTGTTGTACCTTTAAATAAATCTAAATATTTATCGCCTTTATCATTAATCAACGAAAAGGTTTCACCAACTCCACCAATTTCAGAAATTGCTACAATCGGAACAATAACCAAAGCCAAAACCATAATCGTCCCTTGTACGAAATCAGTTAAACTTACCGCTAAAAAACCACCTAAAAAAGTGTATAATACAACTACAAAACTTGTCATCCAAAGTCCAGTCATATAATCTAATCCAAAAGCAGATTCAAACAATTTGCCTCCAGAAACCATTCCAGCAGAAGTATATAATGTAAAAAATATTAAGATTAATATTGAAGAAACAATTCTTAATAAACGCGATTTATCTTTGAAACGATTTTCAAAAAATACGGGTAGTGTAATCGAATTTTGAGCGATTTCTGTATAGATTCGTAATCGTGGTGCGACAAAAATATAGTTCAAAAAACATCCTGTTGTCAATCCAATTGCAATCCAAGCACTCGACAAACCTGTAAAATACATTGCTCCAGGAACTCCCATTAACAACCAACCACTCATATCAGCAGCACCAGCAGAAAGCGCCGTTACAGCTGCTCCCATTTTCCTTCCTCCGATCAAAAAATCTTCTGAGTTACTTGTTGATTTTCGGTAAGAATAAATCCCGATTCCAATCATCAGAGCCATATATGCACCAATAGAAATGTATTCGTAAATGTTCATGTGTTTTAATTTTTGTCGAAAATATAATTTTTCATCCACAAAAATTGTACGAACTTTAAATTTCTAAACAAGAATCATGAATTTTCAACAAAATAATCTAAAATCAGCAACAAGTCCGTATTTGAAACAATACGAAAATAATCCTGTTTGGTGGCAAAGTTGGAATGACGAAGTTTTGAATCATGCAAAAAAAGTCAACAAACCTTTGCTTATTTCAATTGGATATTCGGCTTGTCATTGGTGTCACGTGATGGAACATCAATCTTTTGAAAACGATGAAGTCGCAAAAGTGATGAATGATAATTTTGTTTGCATTAAAATTGATCGTGAAGAACGTCCTGATTTAGATGCTTTATATATGAATGTTTCGCAATTAATTCATCAATCTGGAGGTTGGCCACTCAATGTTTTTGCTTTGCCAGATGGTCGTCCTTTTTATGGCGGAACTTATTTTCCGAAAGTTCAATGGATTGAACTCTTAGAAAATATCAATCATTTATATCATCAAAATCAAGCTAAAACAATGGAATACGTCAACTCTATTGCTGATGGTTTGAATAAAATGGAGGCGATCGAATTGAAATCTTCTTCAACTTTTTCAACAAATAAAATTGATGAAACATTTGAGTTTTGGCAACAACAATTTGATGATGAATGGGGAGGTTTTAATCGTGCACCAAAATTTATGTTACCAAATGCCTGGGAAACCATTTTGCGATATGGTACACAAACAAAAAATAAAAATTGTTTGATTCAAACAAAAATAACATTGGATAGAATGGCTTTTGGTGGAATTTACGACCAACTAAAAGGTGGTTTTTCGCGCTATTCAGTTGATCCATATTGGAAAGTTCCTCATTTCGAAAAAATGCTTTACGATAATGGGCAATTACTTTCGCTTTATTCAAATGCATATAAAGTTTTTGGAGAAGAAGAATATAAAACAGTTGTAGAAGAAACAATTAATTGGTTGAAAGATGAAATGCTTTCGCCTGAAAGTGTTTTTTATTCTGCTATTGATGCTGATTCTGAAGGTGAAGAAGGAAAATATTATGTTTGGAAATCGGATGAATTGAAAACAATTTTGAAAAATGATTTTGACTTATTTCAGCAATATTACAATGTTGATGAATTTGGAGAATGGGAACATGGTAATAATATTTTAATGCGATTGACAGATGACGAAGATTTTGCTACGAAGCAGAACATTAAAACAACAGAACTTCAAACCAAAATTTCTCAATGGAAAAAAATTCTTAATCCAATTCGTGAACAGCGCATAAAACCTCATCGCGACGAAAAAGTTTTAACTTCTTGGAATGCTTTAACCATAAAAAGTTTGTGTGATGCATTTATCACTTTTGAAAATGATGAATATCTTGATTTAGCAAAAAATGCAACCAATTTTATTTTAGAAAATCAATGGAATGGTGAAATTTTGTTCAGAAATTATAAAGACAACCAAACTACAATTCCCGGATTTTTGGATGATTATGCCTTAATGATTGAAGCGTTAATTAAGCTTTATGAAGTCACTTCGGAGATGCATTATTTAGAAACTGCCCAAACATTAACGGAAGAAACTTTTAATCAATTTTATAATCACAAGAATAAAATGTTTGCATACAAATCGCATTATGACACACCTTTGGTTAATGAAACATTTGAGATTTATGACAATGTTATTTCATCATCAAATTCGGTAATGGCAAATAATTTATTTAAATTAGGAAAAATTCTCAATCAAGAAAAATACATTGAACAAGCAAAACAAATGTTAACCAATATCGAAGAAAAAATTCACGATTATCCAACTGGTTTTGCAAATTGGATTCAATTATATCTAAATTTCGCTTATTCGTTCAAAGAAATTGTAATCGTTGGCGAAAATGCATTAAAATTCTCGAAACAAATTCAACAATGTTATGTCCCAAATGCAATTTTTGTTGCTTCAAAAACCGAGAATTTAGAAATCACTCAAAACCGATTCATCAAAAATAAAACTTCCATTCATATTTGCGAAAATTACACTTGTCAATTACCCGTTTATTCGGTTAAAGAAGCTTATAAAAATATTTAGAAATTTAAAAAACCATGGAAAAAACACGTTGCGCTTGGGTAAATAAAGACCAAGATTACATCGATTATCACGATAACGAATGGGGAAAACCTGTAAAAGATGATAAAATTTTATTCGAATTTTTGATTCTCGAATCTTTTCAAGCAGGATTAAGTTGGTTCACAATTCTGAAAAAGAGAGAAAATTTTAGAAAAGCTTTTGCTGATTTTAATGTAGAGAAAGTAGCCAAATTTGATGAAGCTAAAATTGATGAATTAGTCCAAAATGAAGGTATTATTCGTCATCGAGGAAAAATTTCGGCAGCAATTAATAATGCAAAATTGTTTATAGAAATTCAAAAAGAATTTGGCTCTTTTTCCGATTTTATATGGAAATACGTTGATTACAAACCGATTATAAATAATTGGAATTCGATAAAAGAAGTTCCTGCAACAACCGAAATTTCAGATCAAATTGCAAAAGATTTAAAAAAACGTGGCTTCAAATTCTTTGGTTCAACCACTATTTATGCACATATGCAGGCGACTGGAATGGTAAATGACCATACAACAGATTGTTTTTGTAAATAACAGCTCAATAAAATCATCTGAAATGTGCATCTTTGCGCAAACTTAGAAAAATGAAAATCGAACTAAAACATTGGATCATCCTTGGCGTTTTAGCGCTAACTTGGGGAAGCTCGTTTATTCTCATCAAGCAAGGATTGGTCGCATACACGCCATATCAAGTTGGAGCATTACGACTAACAATTGCAGGAGGAGTTTTGGCAATTTGGGGAATTCCAAGTCTATTTAAGATTCCGAAAAACAAATTAAAATACGTTGCATTGGCTGGTTTCTGCGGAAATTTCATTCCAATGTTTTTATTTCCAATGGCGCAAACACACGTTTCTAGTTCAACGGCTGGAATTTTAGATTCTTTAGTTCCATTATTTATTTTACTATTTGGAGCCTTATTTTTCAATATCAAAGGAACTAAAAATCAAGTTTTGGGAGCTATAATCGGATTTATTGGAGCTGTTTTATTAATTGGTGGCGATGGTTTTTCTGGCGAAAATAGTCTTTTACATTGTTTATTAATTGTATTAGCAACCGCGCTTTATGGAATGAATAGTTTAATCTTAACACGCTATCTAAACGACGTTCCATCATTTCAATTATCCTCGGCTCTATTCACAATTTGGTTATTACCTTCAATTTTCATTTTAATTATTTCAGGATTTTTTGATGTATTCGAAGGAACAGAACAACAATTAAAAAGTTTAGGTTTTGTTGCTATTTTAGGACTTTTAGGAACTGCTTTAGCGATGATACTATTCTACCGATTGATACAATCTACAGGTTCGATGTTTGCCTCAATGGTTACTTATTTAATGCCCGTAGTTTCTGTTTTTTGGGGATTTTTGGTTGGAGAAAAAATAATGTGGATCCATTTATTTGGATTCGGAATGATTTTATCAGGCGTTTATTTAACACAGAAAAAAGAAAAAAAAGTTGAAGTAATTTAGATTAAACATTACTTCAACAATAACTAAAAATCTCGTAAACCAAATGGTTTACGAGATTTTTTATTTTATATATTTTTTCAAATCTTTTGCTAATTCTTTTGTAAAAGCATCCGCACCTTTGTAATTCATGTGCGTTGTGTTGTAAAAGTATTTTTGATTAAAACTAATCGAATCAGTCGAATAATCTAATAACAGAAGATGATGCTTTTGTAATGTTGTTTGATAACGATTAATCACTTCTTCTCGATTCAACATATAATCTTGACCTTTATAAAATTCGGGTGCAATTGTAAAAATTAACTGAATATTTTCTTGTTCACATTTTGCAATTAATTCTTCTAACAAAGCATAATCTGAAAAGTCAAAATCAGAGTTTTTCTTTTTCATTTTTTCCCAATCAACATTCCATTTTCGGTTATATGATTTGAAACCATCATCACGAAAGAGTCCGTCTTTATGCAGTTTTTCTTTCTTCGCCCTTGCAATTTGATCTTTCCAATACGTTTGATCTCTATAACGATAAAGCGGCACAATAAAATCAACCAACTTTGTATCTTTATAATCTTTTAATGCACCATACAATTTAAAATTCCACAACATAAATGGCGCATATTGATTTGGTTGAAAAACTTCATCAATGTGTGAAAACGAAAACGTATCTAAATTCCAAACAACAATTTTCGGTTTTGGATTATGATTTAAATACAAATTGAAACGATACAATTGCATTTTAAATTTACTTCCGTTTAATCCAAAATTATGCGTTGTCAGTTTTAAATCTTGTTCTAAAATATTCGGATTAATTTGAATAAACGCCCTCGAAGAACCAAAAATAGCCAATTCAACATTCGTCGTTTTTCCTTCTCTTATTTGATTCCATTCTTGCACTTCTCCGCTAAACAAAGCCATTTTTTTGAGTTGATTCGAATAATAAACATCAACCAAAACCAATGCAATGAAAGCTGAAAATAGCGTTATGAAAAAGTATTTTAGAAATTTCATTTTCTCAACATTTCGATATGCGGAATATCGTCTTCTAAATATTCTTCCGAAACTTGCTCGAAGCCAAACGAAGAATAAAATTCTTTCAAATAAGATTGAGCAGAAATTCGGATTGAAGACGTTTTAAATTGATTTTCAATGATTTGAACCGAATTTTTCATCAATTGTTTCCCTAATCCATAACGACGAAACTTTTGATTCGAAATTACACGACCAATTGAAGGTTCGTTTTCGTATGAAGTTCCTTTCGGAACAATTCGAGAATACGCTGCAACCTCATCGCCAATCGTTGCCCAAAGATGTCCACAAACCAAATCCTTATCATCGCAATCTTGGTAAATACAATTTTGTTCAATCACAAAAACTTCGTTACGCAATTGCACTATTTTATATAGCTCTTTCGATGTTAAATCGTCAAAAGATTTATAATGCCAAATAACCTTTTCCATCTATTAATCTAATTTTGAATATTTTGCAATAATATTTTCGAACATTTTTTGAGGTAAAATATTTTTCAAGATTACCGAAAATTTCTGCATCGATTTTCCAATATAATAATGTGGTTTCAAATTCTTCTGAGCCAAAATATTTTCAATAATCGGAATCAAATCTTCTGTTGGCGTACCATCTTGCACTTCGTGATCGATATCAGCAACCATTGCATCATATCTTTTTTGATAAAATTTTGACACAAAAGTTTTCACACGACCTTCTGCAATATTGGTTTTGATATCTCCAAAATTCAACGTAGCAATTTCTACTCCTGTGTGACGATTTTCCAAACGAGCCGATTCAATCAAACGATCAATCATCGCCTTCGAAGCCGAATAATATCCTCTAAAAGGCAAACCATTGTTACTCGCAATCGACGAAACATTCAGGATATAACCGTTTTTTTGCGCGCGCATTGTAGGCAAAACTTCTTGCATTGTATAAATTGGACCATAGACGTTAACCTCCAATAATTTCTCGATATCAGCTTTCGAAGCATCTTCCACAGCGCCTAACATTCCAATTCCGGCATTGTTAATCAACACATCAATTTGGTTATTTGTTTCCGAAAAAATCTGCTGAAAACTACGTTTTACATTTTCTTTATCCGAAACATCTGTCGCAATATGTTTAAATTTTTCTTGACCTTTAGCTGTTCTTGATAAACCATAAACTTGATGTCCTTTATCGTGAAAATAATTTGCCAAAGTCAATCCTACCCCCGAAGAAGAACCTGTAATTACAATAACTTTTGATTGCATGATTCGATTAATTTAAACGCAAAACTACGTAATATCAGACAAATATTGGTAGATAAATAATTTTTTGAATGGTTACTAGAAGATTCTCTAAATTTGTGCGTTAATTATCAAAAGATTTCAATTGAATCCAAAAACTAAAAAATATATTATAACAGGAATTAAATTAACGATTAGTATTGCGTTAATCTATTATATCTTCTTTGTTAAACTACATATTTTTGATATTTTCAGTCATTACAAAAATGCGAATTGGGCGTATATTTTTATTGCTGTTATCCTTTATGTACTTTCGCAAGCATTGTCTGTTTTTCGTTTAGACTATTATTTTCGGGACATCAATCTTGATTTATCATATAAATCAAATGCACGTTTGTATTTTTTAGGAATGTTTTACAATACCTTTGTTCCAGGTGGAATTGGTGGAGATGCATACAAAGTTTATGTGTTGAATAAAAACTATAAAATCAGTCTAAAAGAAATTTCGCAAGCGGTTTTTCTTGACAAAATTATTGGACTTTGCGCAATGTTGTTAATCATCATTTTTCTAATATTTTTCTCAAATTTGACAGATTACCCTTGGATACAATATGGTTCTTTAATCTTTTCATTGGTTGGTTTTGTAGCTGTTCCATTTATTTTAGGAATCATTTTCCCTATTCATAAAAGAACTTTTTACAACTCGATGATTTATTCGATTGTATTACAATTGATACAAGTTGGTATGTTGTATTTTGTTTTGGAAGGATTGAATATTCATCCAGACAATTTCAGTATATATTTATTGATCTTTTTAGTATCAGGAATTTTATCGATTATCTCATTTAGTGGATTTGGAATAAGAGAAGCAGTGTTTATGTATGCTGCACATCGATTCAATTTTGATGAAACTTTAGCTACAAGTGCTGCATTTATTTTCTCTATCATCACCATTTCGATCTCATTTATTGGGATTATTTACCTATTTAAAGGCGTTAAAATTGAAGAAAAAAAGAAAAAGACGAATATTTCTTTTTAAAATCTAAAAAATTATTTCTTTGAAATGAAAAGAGTTAACTCCTAACATTAAATTTTATTTAATTTTTTTCATTTTAACTATTTGGATTATTCAAAAACAGCCCTATATTTGCAATCCAATTACGAAGGTCTCTTAGCTCAGTTGG